>JAZNDY010000054.1:0-1640 GCA_045588295.1 Acutalibacteraceae bacterium | reverse complement strand
CCATGTCGTTCTGTGAGCCAAGGAGTTGATCATTTGGTTTGTCTTCCTAAGACCGCCTTTGGCCTCCGACTTTGATTTTGGTGCTTGCTTTTTCTGTTTTCGGATGCGGCAAAAAAGAAAAAGCAGCCCCTGATGCCCCGTTGGGCAAAACAACTCTGATGGTCTATATGGTCGGCTCTGACCTTGAGGCAAAAAGCGGCAACGCCACAAAAGACCTTGAGGAGATGGCTGAAAGCGGCATTGACCTTGCAAACGCAAACGTTGTTGTTTATGCAGGCGGCAGCCCCAAATGGCATAACGACGTTATGGGTGAGCAACAAAACGCGGTGCTCAAGCTCACGGGCAACGGCTTTGAAACGGTTTCTTCAATGCCTGAAGCTTCAATGGGCGATTCAAAAACGCTTGCCGATTTCCTTAACTATGCCCATAAAAATTATCCTGCCGATAATTTTGCCCTGATTCTCTGGAATCACGGCAACGGCCCCGTTATCGGCTACGGCAAGGATATGGTTTATGAAAACGATTCGCTCACTCTTAAAGAAATGCAGACAGCGCTTGAGCAGTCGCCTTTTTCTGCTGAAAACAAGCTGAAATGGGTCGGTTTTGACGCTTGCCTTATGGCATCTGCAGAGCTTGCGTGCATATTTGACAGCTTTGCGGATTACCTTGTTGCTTCGCAGGAGATTGAGCCGCATTTCGGCTGGGATTATTCTTTCCTCAAGGAACTCACAACAACCGATTCGCCCGCTATTCTTGAAAGCATTACAAAGAAGTATTACGCAACCTGTGAAGAATATTATGAAGAGAAGGGTTATTCAGGCAGAGAAACAACCCTCTCCGTTATGGATTTATCAAAAGCACAGGCGGTTGAAAACGCAATCAATGCCCTTTTTGCAAAAGCTGAGCCTGACGTGCCTATGAATTATAACGGCTTTGCTTCAAAAAGAGTTGATACCCGAGCGCTCGGCAGAGCAAGCACAGGCTCGGAATATGACCTTATCGATATAGGCGATATGGCAGAAAAACTGAGTGAAGTATATCCCGAAGAAGCCGAGGCTCTGAAAAAAGCAATCAGCGATATGGTGCTTGTCAACAAAACAAACACAACCGGTCTTTGCGGCGTTTCGATTTATTATCCGTTTTATAATAAAAGCCGTTATGAATCGGAATGGAGCACCGCTTATGAAGAGCTGAATATGTTTGCTGATTACCGCTCTTATCTGCAGGCATACAGCCAAATCTGGCTCAGGGACGATTTCCTTGCCAATGCATCAAGTGTTATGCCTTCAATGGGCGCTCAGGGCGTTTATAACCTCGAGCTCACCCCCGAGCAGGAAGAGACCTACGCTGAAGCGCAGTTTATAATTCTTCAAAGAGACGGTGCGGATTTATATACACCTCTGTTTATTAACGGTAACGTTAAAAAAACGGGTAACACACTTTCAACAAACTTTGACGGCAACGTTATTTATGCAAAAGATAAATTCAACAATTATTGCATTCCCGTTTGCAAAGAAAACGAAACAGTCGGTGATGTTTCGCATTACAGCCTCACCGTCGGCTTGGGAACACCCAAATCATTGGAGATTCAGTTCCAATATGAGGATTCCGTGAATGATATGATGATGTTCCATTTTGCG
>JAZNDY010000053.1:0-6710 GCA_045588295.1 Acutalibacteraceae bacterium | reverse complement strand
TGCTTTTGCGAGCTTAAGCTCTTCTCTGTAAGCCTTTTCTTCTGCTGCCTTGCGAGCGGGTTCTGCTGCTGCTCTCTCTAAAGCTGCTTCATGGCGAACCTTTGCAGCATCATAGACTGCTGAAATTTCATCAAGTCTCTGATAGTTTTCGCTCTGTGTGATAATCTTTTTAGCTTCAATATAAGGCTTTGCGGCACGGTTGAAGTTTGCAAATTCGTTCTGCAGAGCTTTTGTTGCCTTTTTGGCATCGTTGAATTCTTTCTTAAGCTTTGCTGACTTTGCTTTTGCGGCTTCAACGTTGCCTCTGTGCGACTTCTTCATTGAAGCGATTTCATTATTGACATACTTAAGCTTTGCGCTGAGTTTATCTTCGCGCTCATAGCTGCCCTCAAGCATCTTATATGAAGGCTGATAAAGCTTTTTGCCTTCGGGATAATACTTTTTAACAGCTCTGATGGCAGCAAGCTTGAGCTTTGCCATTTCGATTGCTGCTTTACGAACCGCTTTTTCGTCTGCAGTTTTTTGGGGCATAGCCTTTGCATCTGCAAGTTCAGCCTTAACCTCACCGACAGTAAGGCTTGCTATACCGTTAAGACCTGCGCTGTAAACAGCCTTGCTTGCTGTAACTCTGAATCTGAATTCGGGAGTTGAGAACTTATCAAGCTCTTCGCAAACAAACTTTGCAACCTCGATATCTTCGTTAAACTTTGCGTTTGCCTTGCGCTCTTTTTTGCTGACTTCCTTTTTGTTAACGCTCTTGGGAGCCTGAGCAGACATAGAACGTGAATCATTGATGATATCAATAGCTTCAACAAGAGTGCCGTCGTTAAGAACACCGTTACCGTAGTCTTCAAACATACTGCGAACCTTAAGCACCTTGATAACGGACTTCTGTTTTTTCTCATTAAAATCATACCAGAGATAAGGAATAACGTTCATTGCGGCGCCAACTGCGGCAATGACAACAAGAACCTGCAACAGACTGCTGAGAATGTTGGGGTCATAAAGAGCTGAATAAGCATTCTTATAGTTATCCTGACCGTTAGCCAGCTGCTCTGCAAGGATTTCGCCGACTGTTTTGCCGTCGCCGAGAACTCTCTTAAGAATATCGGGGTTTGAGGTTACCTTTTTGGCAACAGTTTCTGTGAGACCCTTTGCCTCATAAATTGCGGGCAGAACCGCTGAGGTTGCAAGAGTAATAATCGTACCGATGGTTGCAACAGCAGAGAACATACCGTCAATTCTTTCGCCTGTTATATACTGCTGATAATCACGGATATCAGCCTGAATTGCAGGGTTAAGAATGTGCATAAAAGAGCCCATAAGAGCATTAAACCACAAGCAGCCCATAACGAGCCAGATTGTTGTTGTGGGGTTAATGTCACCAACAAACGGGAGCATTGCAAGAATGAAAACTATGTTGAATATATTCGTAATAACAAGAACTGCCTTTTTGCCCCATTTTTTAACGGCAAAAGGAGCAAGAATCATGCCCCAAAGGGACGCGTTGCCGTAAACGGTAACAATAATGCCGTAAGCATTACCGGAGCAAGCACCGCCGTAGTTATAGAGCCATGCAAGAACGTTTGAATATGCGCTTTCAAGGAAACCGATCCATGAAGCGAGCGAAATAATCCAGAAATACTTGTTTTTGGCAACAGCCTTAAGGGCGTCAAAAAGGTTAATCTGAACAACGTGAGTTCTTGCCTGAACGATCTTTTCTTCAGTATGCTTATAAACAACAATACAAAGAAGAATGCCCAAAACGGTAAGAATGGGATATAAGAAACGGTAAACACGGATATCTGTTGTGTTTGTGTGGAAAATGTTCTGCGCGATAATGGGCGTAAAAAGGTTAACGATTGTGGGTGCAAAAGAATAAACAATACTCTTGATTGATGCAACCTCTGTTCTTTCCTGAGTATCAGGTGAAAGAACGTGGATAAGGTTTTCATATGCATCATAGAAGAAATAATATATAAAATGCAGTAAAAGATTGATAACAAGAATGATTGCACACTTGATAACGTAATCAAGGTCTCTGCCGAAAAGCATTCCTGTGCCGAACCAATCACTGAGCTTACTATACGGGAACCATACCATAAGATTACAAAGAAGGGCAGAAGGAAGTGCCATTGTTACAAGGTAGGGTCTGTATTTACCGGCTTTGTTTCGTGTGTTATCAATAATTGTTGCACGCAGACCTGTGAGGGGAATGTTTGCAAGAACGGCGATGATATAAAGAATATACATATCCTTGGGGCCGACGCCGAGTGAGCTTGAAACCAAAACGTTGTTGGTTGAAAGCAAGCAGGCATTACCGAGCGTTATAATCATATATGCGCCGATGCCGCCGCCTGAATAAGCGGCAATTTCTTTAAAGGTCATATACCTGCCAAGAGGCGGGGTTTTCCAGTAGGTGCGGACCTTTGACACACCATCCTTAACAAGTGCTACGGGCTTCATTGTTTTCCTCCCATCGTTTTATGCAGATTCATATCTGCACATTCATAAAATATAGTATAGCAAAAGAAGCAAAAAAAAGCAACACATTTAGTAACATTTCATTAATATTTATGAGGCACCCCTGTTTTTCACTTGACGGAGTAAATTCAATTTGATATTATAAATTTGTATAGTTTAATTTGAACAATTTTACGGAGAGTGATAAACTATGAATAAAATCAAACAAGCAATCATCAACGCTGAAACTGCTCTCGGCATTGAATTCGGCTCAACAAGAATAAAAGCTGTTCTTATTGACGAGGCAAACGAGCCTCTTGCGTCCGGCAGCTATGATTGGGAAAACGATTATGATAACGGCGTGTGGACTTACCCCGTTGCAAAATTCTGGGAAGGTCTGCAGAGTGCTTTTGCCGCTCTTAAAAAGAACGTTGCAGAAAAATACGGCGTTAAGCTTGAAACTGTCGGTGCATTGGGCATCAGCGGTATGATGCACGGTTATCTCCCCTTTGATAAAAACGGCAACCAGCTTGCAGAATTCAGAACATGGAGAAACACCATCACCGCAAAATCGGCAGAAGAACTCACCGCACTTTTTGATTTCAACATTCCTCAGCGTTGGAGCATCGCTCACCTTTATCAGGCAATTCTCAACGGTGAAGAGCACGTTAAGGATATTGATTATATCGGTACACTTGCATCATACGTTCATATGATGCTCACAGGCGAAAGAGTTATCGGTGTAGGTGAAGCTTCGGGTATGTTCCCCATTGACAGCCTCACAAACGATTACGATGCAAAAATGCTTGCACAGTTTGACGAAAAGATTGCAGGCAAGGGCTTCAGCTGGAAAATTGCAGATATTCTGCCCAAGGTTCTTGTTGCCGGTCAGAGCGGCGGTGTGCTCACAGAAGCAGGCGCAAAGCTGATTGACCCCAGCGGCGAATTCAAGGCAGGCATTCCCATGTGTCCGCCTGAAGGCGATGCAGGCACCGGCATGGTTGCCACAAACTCCGTTGCAGAAAGAACAGGCAATGTTTCGGCAGGTACGTCAATCTTCCTTATGATGGTTCTTGAAAAGGCTCTTTCAAAGCTCTACCCCGAAATCGATATGGTAACAACTCCCTCAGGCAAACCTGTTGCAATGGTGCACTGCAACAACTGCTCGGGCGAAATAGATGCATGGGCAAATATTTTCACATCAATGTGCAAATCAATGGGCATTGACGTTAACTATTACAAGGTGCTTGATGCTATGTTTGCTTCTGCTCTTGAAGCTGATAAAGACTGCGGCGGCATTGTTGCTTATAACTACCTTTCCGGCGAAGTTATCACAGGCCTTGACAGCGGTAAGCCCATGCTCTTCAGAGGACCTGACAGCAAATTCAGCTTTGAAAACTTCAGCAGAGCTCAGCTTTGCTCAGCAGCGGCAACACTCAGCCTCGGCATGGAAATTCTTGCAGACGAAAACATCAAGGTTGACAGAATCCTCGGCCACGGCGGATACTTCAAGGCACCTCTTGCAGGTCAGACCATTATGGCATCTGCCCTCAAGGCTCCCGTTTCCGTTATGAAAACTGCAGGTGAAGGCGGCCCCTGGGGCGTTGCCATCCTTGCAAACTATATGAAGAACAAGGCTGACGGAGAAACTCTTGAAGCTTACCTTGATGCAAAGGTGTTTGCAGGTCAGGATTCAACAGAGGTTACGCCCACACAGGCTGACATTGACGGCTTCAACGCATTCCTTGAAAATTATAAGAAAGGTCTTGCCGCAGAAAAAGCAGCGGTTGAGGCATATTAAGGTGAAAATATGAAAAACAGAGAATTTTGGTTTATAGTCGGCAGCCAGCATCTTTACGGCCCCGAAGTGCTTGACACTGTTGCCGCAAGAGCTGCCGAAATGGCAGAAAAAATCAACGCAAGCTCTCTTATCCCCTGCAAGTTTATCTATAAAGCAACGGTAAAAACTCCCGATGAGGTTACTGCCGTTATCAAAGAAGCAAATTATGACGATAACTGCGCAGGTATTGTTACCTGGTGCCACACTTTCAGTCCCAGCAAAATGTGGATTAACGGATTCTCAATTCTTCAGAAGCCCTATTGCCACTTTGCAACACAGTATAACCGTGAGATTCCCAACGAAGAAATCGATATGGACTTTATGAATCTCAACCAGGCGGCTCACGGTGACAGAGAGCATGGCTTTATCGGCGCAAGAATGGGTATGCCCAGAAAAATCATTATGGGCTACTGGCAGGACGAAGCTCCGCTCAAAGAGCTTGGTCTGTGGATGCGAAGCGCAATCGGCTATGCTGAAAGCCGCAACCTCAAGGTTGTCAGATTCGGTGACAATATGCGTCAGGTTGCAGTTACCGAGGGCGACAAGGTTGGCGTGCAGATGAAGCTCGGCTGGCAGGTTAACACCTGGGCAGTCGGTGACCTTGTTGCAGAAATGGATAAGGTAACAGAAGCTGAAATCGATGCTCTTATGGCTGAATACGCCGATAAATATACAATGAACACAGATGATATTGCATCTGTGCGCTATCAGGCAAAGGAAGAAATCGCAATCAAACGCGTTCTTGACAGAGAGGGTGCAAAGGCTTACACAAACACTTTTGAAGACCTCCACGGAATGGACCAGCTTCCCGGCCTTGCAAGCCAGCGTCTTATGGAGCAGGGCTACGGCTACGGCGGCGAAGGCGACTGGAAAGTTTCCGCTATGACACGCATCATTAAGGCGATGTGCGAAGGCATGAACGGCGGCAGTGCTTTTATGGAAGATTATACCTATCACCTCACAGAAGGCAGCGAGTATTCTCTTGGCGCACATATGCTTGAGGTTTGCCCGACCCTTGCGGCAAACAAGCCTGCAATCGAGGTTCATCCTCTCGGCATCGGCGGCAAGAATCCTCCTGCAAGACTTGTTTTTGAAGGCAAATCAGGCAACGGCGTTGTTGCTTCGCTTGTTGATATGGGCGGCAGACTTCGCCTTATTGTTCAGGATATTGAAGCTGTTAAACCGATTATGGATATGCCCAACCTCCCTGTTGCAAGAGTTATGTGGAAAGCTATGCCTGACCTTTGCACAGGCGCAAAAATGTGGATAATGGCAGGCGGCGCTCACCACACTGTTCTTTCTTACGATGCAACACCCGAAATGCTTGAGGACTTTGCAGAGATGGCAGGCATTGAATATGTTCACATTTCAAAGAACACAACTGTTGAAGGACTTAAGCAGCAGCTTTTCTTTGCCGACATTGCATGGAAATTGCAATAATCTGTTGACTTTTGATTTTTATAGGAGTATAATTCCAATGCGATTCAAAATAAGTGGTGGAGTCTGTCATAGAATACACTGAATTGTATTCTATTTGTTATGGATCGTATTTTAAATCCGGTGCATAGAAACCCCTATTTACTGTATTTAGAATCAGGCAGAATCCGATTTTCACGGATTCTGCCTGTTATTTTATATTCAAAAAATCCACCTCGACCGAAACAAAAAAAGACTTGCAAAGGCAAACGCCGATGCAAGTCTTGATTTTTAAAATTAAGTTTAAAGCAAAACGGATATTATTCCTTGCCCTTGATGATATCGTTAATCATAATATAGAACTGATCATCATCAAAAGATTCGCTTGCTTTAACGGTTGCTTCCTCAGCAGGCTTTGAGGGAGTCACTGAAGAAACTGTTGCGTTAAAGTTGGGGATGCTGGGTGCAGCGGGAGCTGCAGGTCTTTTGGGAGCTGCTGCGGGTGCAACAGGAGCTGCAGGAGCAACGGGAGCTGCTTCAATGGGAGCAGGAGCTGCTGCTTTAGCTGCAAGGAAAGGATTAACCTTTTCGGGTTCCTTTGCTGCTGAATCAAAGCCTGTTGCGATAACAGTGATAACCATTTCATCATCAAGGTCAGGATCGAAAGCAATACCCCAAGTGATGTTTGCTTCATCATGAGCCTTGTTTGTGATGATTTCTGCTGCGTTTTCAACATCTTCAAGATCAACGTCATCAGAAGCGGTGATGCTGATGATAACGCCCTTTGCGCCTGCAATTGAGGTTTCAAGAAGCGGGCTGGAAACAGCTGCATTTGCAGCGCATTCTGCCTTATCCTTACCCTTAGCTCTGCCAACGCCCATATGAGCATAGCCTGCATCCTTCATTACGCTGGTAACGTCAGCGAAGTCAAGGTTGATGAAGCCGGGAATTTTGATAAGTTCTGAAATGCTCTTAACAAGTCGGATCGTAG
>JAZNDY010000052.1:0-2238 GCA_045588295.1 Acutalibacteraceae bacterium | reverse complement strand
AATATTACAATTGGGTAACATTCAGGTCAGAAAACAGGAGCAAAACAAAAAGCAATCCCCCGACAGAAGCGACGCCTCTGCCGGGGGATGAATTGTGAGATTATGTTTGATTATTTATAGACGAAATCTGTTACGGGTTTGAAGTTTTTATCAAGACCGATATAGATAAGGCCTGCGTCTGCATCGCCGGGAATTTCAAACTCGCCGTCAACGGCAACGATGATTCTGCCGCCGCCTTCGATTGTTGCGCCGTTGATTTCATCATAGAGAAGAGCGCTGTTATCAATAGGCTGATATGCGTTGAGGTTGCCTTCCTTGGCAAACATTGAAAGGTAGAAATCAAGAGCAAGCTTGCTCATCCATTCTTCATTTTCGTCTGCAAAAGCTATCGCTCTGGGATATTCAACAAGGTTATCAATTTCTGCTTTTGCCGCAGGTGAAACGGAGTTCACAAGAGCTTCAGCCTCGCTGAGGGTGGAGCTGTAAGATTCGCGCCAATACTTGTGGAATTTTGTGAAAACGTCATCGCCTGCAAGGTCTGTGAGGTAATCAGAGAAAACAAAAACGGAACCGTAAACGCCTACGTCGTAGCTTAAAAAGCCTTCCGCTGTCTTGAAATTATAGAGCGACTGACCTTTGCGGATAAGTTTACTGGTCATAAACGAATAAGGACGTTCATTTTCAACCTGAATACCGGGATAAATAACTTCTTCAATATAGCCTGACATTGACTCGTTAATCCAAGATCTGCAGATCGTGGTATTGGGAGTGTTCATTGCTGCAGCCGCCATAACAAGATGCTGGAATTCGTGAGCAACGGTGCTGTAAAGCGTTCTGTCTGAATCAAAAGAGGGTTCAAGGAAGCCTTCATTGATGAACACGATATCGTGGTCATAGTTGGGCAAGAGGTAAGAATCATAATAGCTGTTGACTTCACCTGTTGCAAATGAATCATAGGTATAGCTATAGCCGTAAACACCGTTATCCATCGGGGCAAAAATGAGATTTATTTTGCCTTTACCGCCTGCAGATGAATCAAAGCGAGCGGGGCCGAAAGTTTCTGTTACCTGCTTATAAATCTTGCTGTCAAATGAATCGGCAACAGCCTTTAAGCGAGCCTGAGAAGCTGTGGTGCGAGTCCAGATATGGCAATACTGACCTTCGTATGCGCAAACATACTGCACTGCAGGTCTTTTATCCATTGCCAAATTAAACGTTCTGAACGTTGCAATATCGCCAACGTTATATTCAACGCCCATGGCATCTGCACGGCTCTGCTCAATTTCAAAATCCTCGGGAAGCGGAGGGAAGAAATTCTGCGGCAGATTGCTCAAAGGATAGCCTGCAGTTTCATCACCGTCTGCACGGGCGGCATTTACGTCAACCTGCATACCGAGATAGCCTGTTTTGAGGGAAGAGGCATCGTAGGTGCTGTTTTCATCATAAACACGGGGGTTATAAATCATAACGTAACGAAGCTCGTCATCCTTAAGCGTATCAACGTTTTCAACGATTTCATACTTCGTGCCTGATGCGCCGCCGTTACCGGGCTGAGGGGCATCGGGGGTGTTGTTTTTTGTTGCCACAATAGGTTCGTTTGCAGATGGGGTTTTACCGCCGCCTGAGCAGGCAAGCATTGTGAAAACCACAGCGATTGCCATAACCAACGCCGCAACGCGTGTGAATTTTGTGTCCTTCATAATTCAACCTCTTTTCTGAATTTATTGCAACGGTTGCCCGTTAACAAACCAATTGATTGTGGTATCGCTCACGTCAAGAATTTCTTCCTGAGCCATATCCATAAACGCTATTTTGCTTGTAAGGCTTTGTGTTTTTGCCGTATCAGTAAACAAATTAACCTCGACGTATGTCTTTTCGCCGGAAAGCACAAAGTTATCCATTGCCGCAAAGCTATCGTTGATATTACTGTATCTTTTGCCGTTATAAAGACTTTCTGCAAGGCCGAGCGAATAATCGTTCTGGCTGTTATTGGTAACCGCAAGTATCCACTCTGTTGAGCTTTCATCCGATTTGCAGGAAACAAGAGAAACCTTAACGCCGTTTTCATTAAGCAGCACTCTGCTGCCGTCTTTGAATTTTGCAGGCGCACCTGATTGAGAAAGCCTGATGGGAGCACGGAAATAGCGGGAAAATCCGCCTGAACCGCTGATTGATTCAAAAGCCGCCTTGCGGAATACAACCTCAACCTTACTTGCAGACGTTACGCCGTATAAATCA
>JAZNDY010000051.1:0-10793 GCA_045588295.1 Acutalibacteraceae bacterium | reverse complement strand
ACTCACCCTTATCGTGCCTGAGCAGTTTTCGTTCACAAGCGAAAAGATCGTTCTTGGCAAGGTAGGGGCAAAGGCTATGGCGGATATTGACGTGCTCAGCTTCACAAGCCTTGGCGAAAAGCTTGTGGGCAGACCTGCTTTGCACGAGCGCAGACGGCTTGACGATTCCGCGAGGGCGGTGCTTATGCGTATAGCTCTTGATGCAGTCAAGGATAAGCTTTGCCTTTATGCCAACCACACGGCAAAGAAATCCGTTATATCCGAATTCGTTGCGCTTTCGTCCGAATTCAAGCAGAATGCCGTTTCAACAGACAGCGTGCGCCTTGCTCTTGCAAACGAAAAAGACGGTCTGCTCAAAATGAAGCTCAATGATATAGTAACCGTTCTTGATGCTTATGACGCAATGGTTTCGGGCAGCTATTTCAACCCCGATGACCTGCTTGACGAGCTTTATGATATTCTGCCTGAAAACGATTATTTCAAAGACAGAATCGTGTTTATTGATGCTTTCAGAGGTTTTACCGTTCAGGAATATAAGGTTATTGAACGTATGCTCACAAAGTCGGCGGCGGTCTACGTGACTCTTTGCACTGATAATCTGCAGAACAGCGATGACGAAACAGAGCTTTTTGCACACACCAAAAGAACTGCACACAGGCTGATTGAGGCGGCAAAAAAAAGCGGTGCAGCCGTTGCAAAGCCGCAATATCTTTCGATGCGCAGCAAGTTCAATAATTTTCCGCCTGTTTTTGAACGCTATGCATCGCCTGAACTGCGTGCGCTGGAGCAGGAACTTTTTTCACCTGCACCCAATGTTTATGAATATGAATGTGACAATATAACCCTTTGCAAGGCGGCTGATATTTATGCCGAATGTGAATATATTGCCTGCACGGCTAAAAAGCTTATCCGCGAAAACGGTTACAGATGCCGTGACATTGCCGTTATTGCAAGAGACAGCTCGGCTTATGAAGCACCGTTGCGCTCCGCTCTCAAAAAATGCGGCATCAGCGTGTTTGACGACAGTCGCCAGCCTGTTGATACCTCGCCCGTTGTTAACCTTGTTACTTGCGCAATTGCGATTGCCGACGGCGGGTTTGATACGGAAACCGTTATGCGCTACCTTAAAACTGAGCTGACGGATTTCACTGCAGACGAAATTTCACAGGTTGAAAATTATTGCTATCTGTGGCAGATTAACCGCGGCGGCTGGCTCAAAGAGTGGCAACAGCATCCCAAGGGATTTGGCGAAGAAATGACGCCTGATGACACAGCAGAGCTTGATGCTTTGAACGCTCTGCGCCGCAGAATAGTTGCTCCGCTTTGTGATTTGAGAGATAGGCTTGAAAGCGCAAACGGTGTTGAAGCTGCAAAATCGGTTTATGAATTCCTTGAGAAAACAAACACCCCCGACAACCTGAAAAAGCTTGCAAATTCGCTTGCTGAATCGGGCGAAACGGGCATTGCCGTTGAGCTTGACCGCATCTGGAACGTTGTTATGGATATGCTCGATTCAACAGCAACCGTTGCGGCTGAAAGAACGGTTACTGCAAGCGAATTTGCAGATATATTTGATATAATGCTCAGCGTGCAGACTGTGGGCAGTCTGCCGCAGGGGCTTGACGAAATAACCATCGGCTCGGCAGACAGAATACGCACGGTAACCCCTAAGGCGGTGTTTATTGCCGGCGCAAACAGCGGCGTTTTTCCCGCCTTGCCGTCAACAGGTTCAACTTTGACCGATAAAGACAGACGCAGACTCAGCGAAATCGGTATTGAGCTTGCAGATTACGGCGAATATAAGCTTGCCGAAGAAAAGCTGATTGCCTATAATGCTTTTTGCTGTGCTTCGCACAGGCTTTACGTTTGTTGCCCTGAAAGAAACTCGCAGAATGAGCAGCTTGCTCCGTCTGAGCTTTACACAAAAATAAAAAACCTTTTTCCGAATTGCAGGGAGGTTGACGCCTCTTGCCTTGACGGAATGTATTATGTGGAAGGCGAGAGCCTTGCTTTTGAACAGCTTGCAAAAAGCAGAAGTGAAGCAAACGTGCTTGGTGCAACGCTTGAGCAATATTTTGCAGGCAGAGAGGATTTTGAAGGCAAGCTTGCCGCGCTTGAAAGAGCAGGCGGATTGCGCGATTTTGCTTTTGCTGATAAAGAAGCGGCACGCAAGCTTTTTGGTGATAATCTTTTCATTTCCGCTTCAAGAGTGGAGAGCTTTTATAAATGCCCGTTTTCTTATTTCTGCCGTTACGGGATAAAAGCGATGCCCAGAAAGGTTGCGGAGCTTGACCCTATGCAGAGGGGCAACGTTATCCACCACGTGCTTGAAAAACTGCTTGTGAATTATGAGGCGGATACCCTTGCGGCAATGACGGGCGAAGAGTTGCTTAATATTATTTTATCATTGATGAACGAATATCTTATGGCAAAGCTTGACGGTGCACAGCGAGACGAACGTTTTCTGTATCTTTACCGTAAGCTTGCGCTCACGGTGCGCGACGTTGCCGAAAGGCTTATAAAAGAGCTGGCTCTCAGCGATTTCAGACCTGTTGATTTTGAACTGCCAATCGGCAACAACGGTGAAATTCCGCCGTATGAGGTTGCGACGGCAAACGGAAAAATCAGCATTTCAGGCGCAATTGACCGCGTTGATAAGGCAGTTATAAACGGCAAAACCTATCTGCGTGTTGTTGACTATAAATCATCGGGCAAAGCGTTCAAACTCAGCGACGTTTTGCAGGGCCTTAATATGCAGATGTTCATTTATCTGTTTACTCTTTGGCAAAACGGCAGGGAGAAATACGGAGAAATCACACCTGCGGGCGTGCTTTATTACCCTGCAAATTCTCCGCTTGTTTCTGCGGAAAGAAGCGAAAGCGCCGAAGACGTTGCCGTTAAAAAGCAAAAGCGTTGCAGAATGCAAGGAATTGTGCTTAATGATTGCGACGTTGTTGTGGCAATGGATAAAACCGCAGGCGGACTTTATATACCTGTTGATTTCAACGCAAAAGGGGAGATGAAAGGTTCGCTGATAAGGCTTGCGCAGCTTGAAAAACTCAAAGAAAAGGCGGATGCAATCCTTGTTGAAATGGCGGATGCCCTCCACGGCGGAAGAATTGAAGCCGTGCCGTCACAGGGCGCAAGCTACAAGAACGTTTGCCAATATTGCGATTATAAATCCGTTTGCTCTTATGAAGAAGATATACCCGTCAGGGAGCTGGCAGACACAGACCTTGACGAGGCTCTGAGAAATCTTGAGGAAGGAGATGAAGTAGATGGCAATATCCTGGACAACTGACCAGCAAAAGGCAATTGATGCGCGTAAGGGCACTTTGCTTGTAAGTGCCGCCGCAGGCTCAGGCAAAACTGCAGTGCTTGTTGAAAGAGTTATCCGCAGAATTTGTGACAGCGAAAATCCCTGCGGAGTTGAAAATCTGCTCATCGTTACCTTCACCAAAGCCGCGGCATCACAAATGAAAGAAAAAATTGAAGCGGCAATCAGCAAAAAAATTGCGGAAAATCCGTCGGACAAGCGCTTGCGCCGCCAGCAGCTTATGCTCCCGTGCGCAAATATCTGCACAATCGACTCTTTCTGCATCAACCTTGTGCGTGAAAACTTTCACGCTCTGGGAATTGCACCCGATTTCGGTATGCTTGATGAGAGCAGACTTGATATTCTGAAAGCGCAGGCGGTTAACACCGTTGTGGGTGAGCTTTATAAAAATCCCACTGAAAATTTTATGCGCCTGACAAGCCTTATCAGCGATAACCGTGATGATCAGAAGCTTGTTGGGGCAATTCTTAAGCTGCACAGCCTTTCACAGGCATATCCTTTTCCTGAGCTGTGGCTTCGCTCGCTTGCGCAGGCGTTTGCTTCACCCGAGCAGGTTGAAAAAAGCAGCTGGGGTCAGATACTTATTTCTTATATGAAAGCGGCAACCGAAAGCTGCGTCAGCGGTATTGACCACTGCCTGCTTCTTCTTGCCGACGAGCCTGAGCTTGAGGCAAAATATGCAGACACTTTTATTGCAGAAAAAGAAATGCTCAGCCGTTTTCTTACTGCTGTCGATACTGAGCCTTGGGATAAAATTGCGGAGATATACGCAAGCGTTACCTTCGGCAGAATGCCTGCTGCCCCCAGAGGGTATGCTTCGGAGGTCAAGGATATCTGCAAAAAGGTAAGAGACGGCTATAAAAAAGAAATCGGTGAAATGGGCAGATACCTCTGCATCACAGGCGAAGAACATAAGGCAGACGTTGCGGCGCTGGCTCCCGTTGTTTCGGAGCTTATTGATGCGGTTATTGCGTTTGCAAATGAGTTTGACCGTCTGAAACTTGCGGAAAACGGCGCAGATTTTTCCGACACTCTGCATATGGCTCTGAGTTTGCTTGTTGAGCCTGACGGTGGAAAATATACAAAAACTCCGCTTGCAGTTGCTCTTTCAGAAAACTATGCGGAGATTCTTGTTGATGAATATCAGGACGTTAACCTTGCGCAGGATATGATTTTCAGCGCTCTTTCAAAGGATGAAAACAATCTGTTTATGGTTGGCGACGTTAAGCAGAGCATTTACCGCTTCCGCCAGGCGATGCCCGAGATTTTTCTTGCACGCCGCGATAAAATGAGTGAGTACGAAAACGAAAATTACCCTGCCAAAGTTACTCTCGGCAAAAATTTCAGAAGTCGCGAGGGTGTTACGGGGATTGTTAATTTTATTTTTGAAGCAGTAATGAACCGCGATGCGGGCGGCGTTGATTATAACGCTGACGAAAGGCTTGAAGCGGCGGCAAAATATCCGCTCAAAGACGGTGCGGATACGGAATTTCTGCTTTTTGAAACAGAAAAAGACAATTTCACAAAAACACAGGCAAAATATATTGCCGATTACATTGAAACCGCTGTTGCCGAGGGTATGCAGATTACCAAGGGTGACGGCTTCAGACCTGCGGAATATAAGGATTTTTGCATCCTTCTGAGGAGTGTTAAAAACAGCTCGCGTGATTTTGTTGACGAGCTTAACGCAAGAGGCATCCCTGTCAGCTGTGAAGCGAGTGACGGGTTTCTGAATGCGCCTGAAATAATGTTTCTTGTTTCGCTTCTTAAGGTTATTGATAACCCTGTTAACGACATTCCGCTTACCGCCGTTATGCTTTCAGCTGTTTTTGGCTTTACGCCTGATGACCTTGCCGTTATGCGCGCGGAGCGCAAAAAAGGCAGTGTTTACGGCTGTGTTGTTTTTGCCGCGGAAAACGGAAACAAAAAAGCCGCTGAGTTTATTGCAAAGCTCAAAGAAATGCGCCGGATTGCCGCCACCGTCAGGGTGGGTGAGCTTGTGCGCAGGCTGGTTGAGGAAACAGGTTATTCCGCGGCGGTCTGCGCAATGAAAAACAGTGATGTGCGCCGCGCAAACCTTAACCTTTTTACCGACCTTGCAAATAAGTTTGAATCCAACGGCAGACGCGGTGTTTCAGGTTTTGTCAGTTACCTTGATAACATTGAAAAAAGCGGAGGTAACGTAAGCGGAGGCAGTACAAAATCAGAGGCGGCAAACGCTGTTAAAATTATGACTATTCACAAGAGCAAAGGTCTTGAATTTCCCGTCTGTTTTGTTGCGGCCTGTGAAAAAACTTACGGCGACTTCTTTAACAGGGAAGATTTGATTATCGCTTCCGCAAGCGGTATAGGCATCAAAAATAACACGGGTTTTGCCAAATACGATACCTTGCCCAGGCTTGCGGCAAAAACAGAAACTCTTATTGCCGAGCATTCAGAGGAATTGAGAGTGCTTTACGTTGCTCTGACCAGACCCAAAGAAAAGCTGATTATGCTTTCTTCCTGCACAGACAGCACAAAAACGCTGACCTCTGCGGCGGCAAATCTGCGTCAAGGCGATAAGGTTAATCCTTTTACCGTAACAGGTTTTTCAAGCTACGGTGAGTGCATACTCACAGCTCTTTTGCGCCACCCCGACGCAAATGCTCTGCGTATGGCGGCAGGCATATCACAACGCTTCAACCTCCCTTGCCGTACACCGCTCAAGGCAGAGATAATCAAAAATTATCAGATCAAAGCGGTCACGCGTGAAATTGAAGAAATACAAGCTGATGAAGAAATTCTGAAAGAAATCGAAGCAAGGCTTGGCTATGAATATCCTTTTGCCGCGCTTAACGGTGTTGTTGCAAAGCAGATTGCCTCAAACCTTGCTGTAGATGAAATGCAGAGCGAATATTTTGCCTCGCGCAGACCTGCTTTTATGAGCAAGGATAAACTTACCCCTGCCCAAAGAGGCACGGCAACTCACCGCTTTATGCAGTTTGCGGATTATGCGGCGGCAAGCGAAAACACGTCAGCCGAGCTCAGACGCCTTGTGGCTGACGGAATGCTTACGGAAACTGAAGCTGATGCCGTTGATATCAAAGCGGTTTCAGGATTTTTTGAGGGTGAACTTGCCAAACGTATTCTTAACGCAGAAAAGGTGTTTAAAGAGTATGAATTCACTTTCGGCATCCCTGTAAGGGAGCTTTATCCGCAAGTGCCGCAGGCTGTTGCGGAAAATGAAAAAATCATTATTGAGGGTGTAGCCGACTGCGCTTTTGTTGAAAACGGTAAGCTTGTGATTGTTGATTACAAAACAGACCGTGTTACTCTTGCTGAAGAGCTTAAAGAGCTTTACGGCTCGCAACTTGGTATCTATCGCCGCTGCCTTGAACAGGTTATGGGTCTGCCGGTTGCGCAAACGTTGATTTATTCATTCAGGCTTGGCAAAACAATTGAAATATAAGCTGAAAGCCGCTCTTCGGAGCGGCTTTTTGGTTTTTAAAGCACTTTAACCAAAAACAATTTATCTTTAAACAAACCTTTGTGCAAGTGCAAATTGACAAAAGCATTGTGTTGCTTTATAATACTATGAGTATTTTTATTTTTAATACAAATATTATTTTAATATATGAATTTTTAGCGAGGTTGATATTATGGCAGTTTTCAGACCTTTCAAAGCGGTCAGACCTGTTCCCGAATTTGCCGCCAAAGTTGCCGCTCTTCCCTATGACGTTATGAACAGCGAAGAAGCCGCAGAGATGGTTAAGGGCAATCCTTATTCATTTCTTCACGTTGACAAGGCAGAGATTGATTTGCCCGAGGGCACAGACCATTATTCGGAGCAGGTTTATCTTAAGGCAAAAGAAAATATGGAAAAACTTGTTTCTGACGGTGTCTGCAAGCAGGATGAAGAAAACCGCTTTTATATCTACCGCCAGGTTATGAACGGCAGAGCACAGACCGGCCTTGTGGGTTGCGTTTCGATTGATGATTATATCAATAACGTTATCAAAAAGCACGAGCTCACAAGAGCAGATAAAGAGGCAGACAGAATCAACCACGTTGATTATTGCGATGCAAACACAGGCCCGATTTTTCTCACCTACCGTCCGCAGGCAAAGCTTGCCTCTCTTCTTGAAGAATGGAAGGCAAGCCATGCACCCGTTTATGATTTTGTGACCGATGACGGAATCGGTAACACCGTATGGGTTGTTGATTGCGAAAAAACAATTGCAGAAATTGCAACTCTTTTTAAGAGTGTTGATTATCTCTACATTGCAGACGGTCACCACAGAGCGGCTTCTGCGGTTAAGGTTGGTCTTAAGCGCCGTGAGCAGTTCCCCGGTTTTGACGGCAACGAGGAATTCAATTTCTTCCTTGCAGTTCTTTTTGATTGCAACGAGCTTGAGATTATGGATTATAACCGCGTTATGAAAGACCTGGGCGGCAACAGCGAAGAAGAATTTATCGCAAAAATCAGCGAAAAATTCACCGTTGAAAAGGTCGGCAAGGATGCATATAAGCCCGAAAAGGCTCACACCTTCGGTATGCTTCTCGGCGGCGAATGGTATAAGGTTGCCGCAAAAGAAGGCACTTTTGACGCAAACGACCCCGTTGACGCTCTTGACGTTTCAATTCTTCAGAATAACCTTATCTCGCCCGTACTCGGCATCGATGACCCCAGAACGGATAAGCGCATCGATTTTGTCGGCGGCATCAGAGGTCTTGCAGAGCTTGAGAGAAGAGCAAGCGACGATATGTGCCTTGCTTTCTCAATGTATCCCACAACTCTGCGTGAACTGATGGATATTGCCGATGCAGGCAAGCTTATGCCTCCCAAATCAACATGGTTTGAGCCTAAGCTTCTGAGCGGACTTTTTATTCACAGACTTAAATAATAACTGCGTTCTTTCGGGTCAAACTAACACCTGAAAGATGTTTTACGAGAGGTTTATATGAATAAAGTTGCGTTTTTTGATACAAAGCCCTATGATAAGCTCTATTTTGACGAGCTTAAAGATGAATACGGCATTGAAATTGAATATTTTGAATCAAAGCTCAGCCCAAGAACTGCCGTTATGGCAAAGGGCGCAAAAGCGGTTGTTGCTTTTGTTAACGATGATATCGGCAAAGAAACAATCAGCGTTCTCAACGAAATCGGTGTTGAGCTCATAGCTCTGCGAAGCGCAGGCTATAATAACGTTGACCTTGCTGCCGCAAGCAACGTTATCACCGTTGCGAGAGTTCCTGAATATTCGCCTCACGCCATTGCAGAACACGCACTTGCTCTTTTGCTCACACTTGTGCGCAAAACGCATAAGGCATATATCCGCACAAGGGATTTCAATTTCAGCCTTAACGGTTTCGTCGGTTTTGACCTTCACGGCAAAACCCTCGGCGTTATCGGCACGGGCAAAATCGGTATGGCATTTATCGAAATCTGCAGGGGAATAGGTATGAACGTTATCGCCTATGACCCTTATCCCTCACAGGGTTACCTTGAATACGTTTCGCTTGAAGAGCTTTTTGCACGCTCTGACGTGATTTCTCTCCACTGTCCGCTTACAAGCTCAACGTATCACCTTATAAACAGTTATTCGTTGAAAATGATGAAGGATAAGGTGTTTATTCTCAACACATCAAGAGGCGCGCTGATTGATACCGAAGCTCTGATTGAAGGCATCAAAAGCGGTAAGGTCGGCGGTGCAGGTCTTGACGTTTATGAGGAAGAAAGTGAATTCTTCTATGAGGATTTATCTGAAACAATTCTTAAAGACGACGTGCTTTCAAGGCTCATTATGATGCCCAACGTGCTTGTAACGTCACACCAGGCGTTTCTGACGCACGAAGCACTTAAACGCATTGCAGAAATAACGCTCGGCAACATCCGCGATTATTTTGACGGCAAGGTGCTTGAAAACGAGATTGTTGCAAAAAGAAAGTCTTAAGAAACAGCTAAAATGCAGATAACCGTATATATTTTGCACAAAGAGGCATAAAAACAGAATGGATATTGCATATAATTGCTGAAAGTTGATAATTATGCGACAATTCCTTGACTTTATGCAAACAATTGTGTATAATTATGCGCATATCAAAACCAGAGGTACAGCTATGGAAAAAACAAAGATTTTTATTGACGGCAAAGAGGGCACAACGGGCCTTCGCATTTTTGACCGTCTGAATATAAGAGAGGATATTGAGCTTATTACTTTGCCTGAAGAAAAACGCAAAAACGTTGAGGCAAGAAAAGAAGCTCTCAACGCTTGCGACATTGCTTTTCTCTGTCTGCCCGATGTGGCGGCAAAGGAATCGGTTTCGCTGATTGATAACCCCAACGTTAAGGTTATCGACACCTCAACCGCTCACCGCACCGAGCCCGATTGGGCTTACGGTTTCCCTGAGCTTTCAAAGGAGCATCTTGAAAAAATCAAGGCTTCCAAGCGTGTTGCAGTGCCCGGTTGCCACGCAAGCGGCTTCATCGCTCTTGTTTATCCTCTTGTAAAAGCAGGTATTCTGCCTGCCGATGCTCTGCTCACCTGCCATTCAATCACAGGTTACAGCGGCGGCGGCAAAAAGATGATTGCTGAATATGAAAACGGCTCAAGAGCAACAAAATATGCCGCTCCCCGTCAGTATGCTCTCACGCAGGAACATAAGCATCTTAAGGAGATGAAGGCGGTAACAGGCATTGAAAATGCTCCTGTATTCTGCCCGATTGTTTCCGATTTTTACAGCGGTATGGCAGTTACCGTGCCTCTTTTCAAGGCAAATCTTGCTCACGGTAAGAGCGTGCAGGATATTATTGATACATATAAAAACCTCTACGCAAACAAGTTTGTGCGTTACACAGAGGATATCGGCGAGGATGCAATGCTCGGCGCAAACGCTCTTGCGGTTAAAGACTGCATGGAAATCACCGTTAAGGGTAACGATGAAAGAATTCTTCTCATCGCAAGATATGATAATCTCGGCAAAGGTGCTTCGGGCGCCGCAGTTGAATGCCTGAATATTCTTATGGGCGCAGACCCCGAAACAGGTCTGGCTCTTTAAGGCGGAAAGGAAAAACGTATGAAACAGATTAACGGCGGCGTTTGTGCCGCAAAGGGATTCAAAGCAAGCGGTGTGCATTGCGGAATCAGAAAGAATAAAACCAAAAAAGACCTTGCTCTTATTTACAGCGAAAAGAAAGCCGCTGCAGCAAGCGTTTACACAACAAACCTCGTTAAGGGTGCGCCCATAACGGTTACAAAGAATAACATTGCAGACGGCTATGCACAGGCTGTTATCTGCAACAGCGGCAACGCAAACACCTGCAACGCAAACGGCATTGAGATTGCAGAGAAGATGTGTGCTCTGCTTTCAGAAAAGCTTGACGTTGATGCAAAAGACGTTATCGTTGCTTCAACAGGCGTTATCGGTCAGCCTCTTGATATCGAGCCCATCGCAAACGGTATTCCCGCCCTTGTTG
>JAZNDY010000050.1:0-8888 GCA_045588295.1 Acutalibacteraceae bacterium | reverse complement strand
CGACGGTTCAAAGGTATTCTCAATCGTTCCTCCCACTCACTTCATCGGTACTGTTGAGGCTGACTCCCTCAAGATGAACTGGAAAAAGTATACAGACAAGGCAACCATCGGCGAATCCATGTACTGCTACGGCTGGGGCGATGGCGGCGGCGGTGTTGACACCGAAATGCTCGAATA
Source organism: Acutalibacteraceae bacterium (assembly GCA_045588295.1). GTDB lineage: Bacteria > Bacillota > Clostridia > Oscillospirales > Acutalibacteraceae > CAG-177. The sequence goes on along the minus strand of JAZNDY010000050.1, from coordinate 8,711 downwards.
TGCAAAGCGTTATAAGAGCTTCCCCGGCCTGCCTGAAACCAAGCCCAGCAAGATTGAAGATTCACTTGCAAGAATGAAGGCAAAGGCAACCGATACAAACATTCCCACATGGAAAGACGAGCTTTATCTTGAAGAGCACAGAGGTGTTCACACCACAAAGGCTCTCCTTAAAAAGCTTAACAGATACAGCGAAAATCTCTACCGTCAGGCAGAAATTTTTGCATCAATCGCAATGAAGAACGGCTATGAGTATCCTCTTGAAAAGCTCAACGAAGGTTGGCAGATGATTCTCACAAACCAGTCCCACGATTCACTTCCCGGCTCACACATCACAGAAGTTTTCGGTGACCTTTGTGCTATCTATGACGATATCATCGCTATCGGTGAAAGCGTTCGCGACGAAGCTCTCAACGTTATCGCAGGCAACATCAGCGGCGAAGCAAAATTCGGCAAGCCCTTCGCCCTCTTCAACTCTCTCGGCACAGCTGCAACCTCAAAGGTTGAGCTTCCCTATAAAGATGTTGAAATCTACGATGCAGAAGGCGACAAGGTTCCCGTTCAGGCTTATACAAAGCTTGACGGCACAAAGGTTCTTGTTTTCGTTGCCAAGGACGTTCCCGCAGTAGGTTATAAAGTATATTATACAAAGGATGCCGCTGTTGCAGAAGCTAAGGCTCTTGATTGCGCAGATATCGAAAACGCAAACTTCAGCCTTAAGTTTGATGCATCCGCAGAGCTTGTTTCAATCTTTGATAAGAAGAATAACAGAGAAGTTCTTGAAGGCAACGGTAACGTATTCCGCATTTATGAAGACCTTCCCGGTAAGTATGATGCTTGGGATATCGTTGCAACTTACACAGACCGTCAGTTTGAAACTGAAGCAGGCAAGGTTGAAAGCGTTGTCAGCGGTGACGTATTCACCTGCGTAACAATCACAAAGAACATTCTCAAATCAACTCTCAAGCAGAATATCATTATTTATAATGAGCTTGACAGAATTGACTTTGATACCTTCATCAGCTGGCACGAGCAGGAGAAGCTCCTCAAGGTTGGCTTTGACGTTGATATCAAGGCTCAGAAGTTCACAAGAGATATTGCTTACGCAACAATCGAAAACTCCAACTATCGCCACAATCCCTATGATAAGGCAAAGTTTGAAGTTTCAGCTCATAACTTCATCGATATGACAGAAGACGGCTACGGCCTTACAATGCTTAACGATTGTAAGTACGGCTACGAGGTTGACGAGCAGAGAATGATTATCACTCTTCTCAAGGCTCCCATGAATCCTGACCCCAAATCAGACAGAGGCGACCATTACTTCTCATATTCTCTCTATCCGCACGCAGGCGGCTGGAAGGATGCAGAAACTCTTGTCAGAGGTCTTGAATTCAACAATCCCATGCTTCCCGTTGAAATTGCAGCAGATGCAAAGGGTGCTGAAAGCGCATCATTCATCAGCGTTGACGGCAAGAACGTTACTCTTGAAGCTGTCAAGAAGTGCGAAGACGAAGATGCGTATATCGTTCGTTTTGTTGAAAAGGCAGGCAGAAGAACAGCTGTTAACGTTGAATTCTTTGCTGAAATCGCAAGCGTTGCAGAATGTAACCTTCTTGAAAGAGAAGACGTTGCGGCTGATATCGCAAACGGCAGCACAATGAGCTTTGAAATCAAGCCCTTTGAAATCAAGTGCTACAAAGTTTTTGTTAAATAATCAAGTCATATAAGCTAAAAACCTCCGAGTGGCCTCGGAGGTTTTTGCTTTGCACCTGAAGAAAATCTCTCTTATATAAATCGGTTTATCTCATCAGATTGCTCATAAATAACTGCCTTATTATTTCAATTAACCGCTCAAAGAATGCGCTGAAGAAATCGTTTACTTCAACGGTGTTGCCTGTAACGTAAGATCTTTCACTCTTCTGTCCGCATTCCGTGCATTCTCTGCGGCTTATTTCTTTGCCTGTTGTGCTGTCGTGCTCATATTCACTCCACTCACCGTAGCAGTGCATTTCATAAGGAATTAATTCTTCACTTGCATTATAACCGCATTCGGCGCAGATTTGGGCAACAACGCCCTGTGAATAACAGGTTGACGCCGTGATAACAGTGGGGATAAGTGTTGTGTGCTCACAGTCACCGTTTTCGGTTATCGCCTGAATATATGCATTCTGCACGCTGTAGCTTGTTGATTCTTTCCAGGAGGGTCTTGTAACGTTTGTGTTGATAAAGCTCTCGCCGGGTCTGCTTGTGTATGCGTTTTCGTTTGAACCGTTTTTTTCAAAAGGAACGCTGATTTTACCTGAAGATACTCCGTATCTGACAACAACGGAGAAAATGCAGCCGTTTTCAAGGTCAACGGGGGAATCAAGATGAATTGTGTGATAACCCGTGTTATGAACGGTTGTTTTAATTTCGGCAACCTTTGTTCCCTGCGTGGGTTTTGTGTAATTTTCAGGCAGATGGCAATAGATTCTGATTGTGAGCTGTGTGTCGGGTGTTGTTGTGTATGTTGCAACGGAAGAAAGCTTTTCGTTGCCTTCTGCTCTGAAAATGTTTGCAGCTTCCATTGAGTTGTTGCAGATGAGCGTTGTTCTCCATTCTGCTCCGTTATATGAATAATTGTTTTTCACGTTTTCTGCCGAACGGACGGAATAACCTGCAAATTGCGTTATTGTTGCGTCATAATATGAAAGATAGAAATATCCGCCGCCAAAGCCCCAGTATTCACCCCAGCTGTTTTTGCACAGCCATGCGCCGTCTTTTTCTGGTTGGCTGTTTTTGGCAAAATTTGAAGCGGAATAATTATCGTCCCAGCCGACTATAACAACCTCGTGGTTAGGGTTTTGGCTGACGTTGCAGCAGTATGCCTTGTTGTTTTCGTGAAAATATTCATCGTTATATTTGAACGAAACCGACACGCTTCCGTGCTCTATAACCCATTCCTTAACTTCGCTGTCGCTCATAAGCTCTTGCGCTGATTCAAGAATAACGCCGCTGCTTGTGTCATAGCGCTGTTCTTCGCTGTAATTGCCCATCATTGATAAGTTTGTGCCGTTAAAGGGGTAATCGCTTTCGTTTGCAAGACCCGAGTGGCGTGCAAGCACAGCTGAAGCGATTTTCCAGTTACCGCCTTTCTTATACGGCGAGGCGATGTCAATGCCGTCACCGCTTGTCGGGTCAGCTTCGTTTGCGGTGAGTGATTTGCCTGCAAACCAGGCAAGATGAGCTTCAGAAAAATCGGTGTTTTCTGCTTCTGTCAGTCCCTTTTTTATGCTGTCTGTTTCAAGTGCGCTGATGGCGGCAAATGCCCAGCAGCTGCCCGAAATACCCTGACTCTTCGGCTCGGTGATAATACCGTATTCTCTTGAATCGTAGGTTGCAGGGAGGGTGGTGTTGACCGATGAGCAGAAAAGCATTTCATCTGCAGGGTCATAAACACTGCCATCAGGCATAACGTATTCATACCCAACGTAACCGAATTCGCCTTGCTGAATATATTCGGTCTGCATAAACCCAAGCTCCGCTTCCTCTTGCGGAGCTGCCGCAGCTGAAAGTGCAGGCAGATATGCCCCGAGCATAAGTGCTGCCATTAACGAACCCGTAACCCTCTTAAAATACTTTTTCATTTTAATCACTCTTTTCTCTTTTAGTGGATTTTTGCCTTTCACCTATATGACGAATCAAAAACCAAAACGGTTTGCTTTTTTTTGAAAAAACTTAAAAAAAACAAAAAGTCTGACTGCTTTTGTTTGACTTACATATATTGATTATGTTACTATAATTGCAGAACAATTAATTATTGCTGTAACGGGTGATAAAATGGAAAATAAAACAGGCTTGATTTCTAAGGCTCGTTCTTTGATTGAGGAAATAGCTCTTTATTGGAATACCCCCAGACCGGGCGAATACGTTACTTACAGAGAAATCGTTATGCTCAGCATCGGTTGGCTTGCGCTGTATTTTGTTTATCAGTTTTCAATCGGATTCGGTGTTGGTAACGAATTTACCGGCGCAACGCTTGGTATGAACAACAAAGAACTGTTGGTTATGGGCTACGTGGGTCAGTTCATCGGCTACGCACAGGCCCCTGTCAATGCGTGGATTACCGATAATCTCCGAAGCAAGCACGGCAAATACAGAGTCTATATCCGCCTTGCAATTCCGCTTATGGTGCTTAACCTTATAGCTCTCTGGTTTCCTTATGAACAGCTTCGCGACGGCGTTTCGCGTTATGCTATGATTGCCGCCTTGTTTGTTATCGGTCAGATTCAGGGTTACGTCAGAGGGTGGATCAATACAGGTGTTACCTCAATGGTTCACGTTATGACTCCCAATTCCAACGAACGTGCAAAAATTATGTCTATCACAGCTGTTATCTACAGTTTTGCTCCCACTCTGCTTAACGTGTATATGCCGCTGATGGTTGATATTCTTCCCATCAATGCAAACAAATACACAATGACTTATTACAGGGGAGCGCACACTCCGCTTGCTTTGTTTGCGCCGCTTATTCTTGTTTCATTCTACGGCACAAAAGAAAGGCTTGTTTTGCCCAAGAGCAGAATCACAAAGATGAGCTTCGGCAACTCTCTTCGCAGTGTTATGAGTAACAGAATATTCTGGATTAAATGCTTCGATGCTTGGAACGATTTTCTTGAGGGCGCAAAAGGTAACGTCTGGGATATGCTTGTTTACCGCGCTCACATCACCAAAAGCACAACCTACGGCATTCTGAACACTTTGTGCCATAATGCTCAGCTTTGGTCAATGATGTTCTCACCGTGGTTCATAAGAAAATTCGGCAAAAAGAAAATCAAGGTGTTCAAAAACATCGTTCAGGTTGCTCTTATTGCAGGCATAGGTGTTACATATAAATCAAAATTTGCAATTGTTTTCCTGTTTATAATTAACTATATTAACAGATTTATAGATTGTGCAGAGGTTATAGATAAGGCTATTGAATCCGATATGCGAGATACCCAGCAATACCTTGTCGGTGAACGAATCGACGGCTCTTTCGGTCTTATTTCAACTTACGCCAACGGTGCTGTCGGTATGCTGACGGGTCTGTTCTTGCCGTGGATTTACGGCAAGTGCGGCTTTGACGGTAACGATTACAGCGTGCTTGACGTCTATATTGATTATAACCCTGATTTGCCCTTGAGCCAACAAAAGAAAAACCCGAACAGTGTGCTTTACAGTATGCTTGACGTGCTTATAACCGTTTCGGTTTTTGGCGCAGCTCTTGACGTTATTCCTTGGTTGTTCTATGATGTGAGCGAAACGGGTCAGAAGTCAATGTTCAGAGTTATCCGCCTTCGCACTCTTGTTGAAGATAACAAGTCAGGCAAGGGAGAGATAGAAAACTATATTGAGGGCTGTGAAGCTGTTTTTAAGGCGCGTAAATATCAAAATGCAGAAAAGCTTCCTTCACCCAAATCAGAGCTTAAAGCGGCAAGGCAAATGCCTAAGAATACACCTGAACAAAAAGCAGCCCGTGCAGAGTCGATTGCGTGCTGCAGAAAAGAAATTGATAACGTTGCAGTGCATAATGAAGAAATAGAAATCGCAAAGTTTGTTATGTTTGAAATCAACAGGTTTTCAACAGATTTCGGTGCTCGTCAGCTTGAGCTTGCCAAGCTTATTGTCAGCGCAGGCAGTGAGTGCTTCTATGACGTTTATGAAGATGCCGTGAAGCTTGCGAACGCTTTGCCCAAATCAGATGTAAAAGAAGAAAAAATCTGGCGCAGGCAGGAAATCAGGAACGCAAATTCACTGGGCCGCTGCGCAAAGCTTGCGCGCAAACATTATCCTGACGGCAGGGTGTTCTTTGACCCGCAAACGGTTGAAGACGCATATAATATGCCTGATGAAACACCCGCGCAACAAAAAGCAAGAAGGGCAGCAATGCGCAAAGCAAACCGCGAGCAAAACGTTTATGCCCGTGTTGCGGCACCTTACCTTGCGGCGTTAAGAACGCTTGAGCTTGCAAACGGTTACGAAAAGCTTGACGAAATTCTTTCAGGCTATGATGATGCGGTGAGCAAAGTCAGAGCGGAGCGTGAAGAAGCCGAGAATGCAGCAAGGCAGCTTTATGAAGAACGCAAGCTTGATATTGAACGCAAAAAAGCAGAGCGCAAAATGAAAAAACGCTGATTTTGCTTTAAATTAATACTCAAAAGTTTAAACACGCCGTTTAATGCTGTTTGCATAAATTACGGCGTGTTTATTGCTGTGTGAATAAAAATACTGAGTTTGCAAAATATTATTTTACGGATCACAATAATGTTTACAATTTGTTCACAAAATAAACGTCACATTTTGACACTTTGCGGTGTTTTATATATTAGGCAATGTTTATATATTATAAATTGGTATAGCTATGCCTTGATGAAGGAGGTGCGGCTGTGTGGCAATAACTTCCCATTATAATGACGAACTGCGCCACATCGAATATGCGGTTGAACAATACAGCCGTATGCTTTTTCGAATCTGCTACGGTATACTTGATAACAAGGCTGATGCAGAAGATGCGGTTCAGGAAACCTATCTGCGCTATATGACCAAGGCGCCGCAGTTCAGGGATTCGGAGCACGAAAAAGCTTGGCTTATCAAGGTTGCAACAAACATCAGCAAAAATATGGTCAGGTTCAATCAACGCCATGCAACAGAGAATCTTGACGAATTAAGAGATATCGGCATCGGTGATGATGACAGAGAGCTTTTTGACCTTATAATGCAGTTGCCGGCCAAATATAAAATAGTTCTTGACCTTTATTATATTGAGGGCTATAAGGCAAACGAGATTGCAGATATAACCAATTCATCGCCTGCGGCTGTGCGCAAGCAGCTGCAGCACGGCAGAAAAATGCTTAAACACGCATTGGGGAGGAACACAACGGATGAGGATTAAAAACAAGTCAATCAAAAGCTATATCAGTGTTATGGAGACTCTTGATATGAGCAAGGCAAAGAAACAGGATATTATCCGTAACTGTGCGCTCTATGCAACAAGCGTTAAAATCAAAAGCGGAAGCTACAAAATCGTTCCTGTGAAAAGTAACGAAAAGGTAATTTGATTTTTGCAAATTAAACACTCAAAATGCGGCTGTCTTACTTGAAAAAGTGAGGCAGCCTTTTTTCTTTATGGGAGCTTTTGCTACAAAAATAAATTATTTGATTTGTATATATTTACCAAAACGGAGGAGAAAAAGATGAAAGAACCCTTACTTTACAGACTTGTCAGGGGCCCGATTACAGGCACGTTCAAAATTATCTGCAGGCCGCAGGTAATCGGCAAAGAAAATATACCCGAAAGCGGCAGAATTATTCTTGCAGGTAACCACACGAATTACCTGGACTGCCTTCTTGTTGGCGGTGTAACCAAAAGATGCGTTCATTACCTTGCAAAAGATGAACTCGTCAAAGGTCCTTTCGGTTTTATTTTTAAAGGTCTCGGCATTATTCCCGTTAACCGCAGAACAAAGGATTCACAGGCGATGTCATCTGCAGTTGAGACCCTTGAAGCAGAAAAGCTTATAGGTATTTTTCCTGAAGGAACAATAAACAGAACGGACGACGTCATAATGCCCTTTAAATTCGGCGCTGTCAAAATGGCACACGTTGCGCAGACAAACATAGTTCCTTTTGTTATTTCGGGTAAATACAAGTTTTTTAAGAAAAGTGTAAAGATAACTTTTTATGAGCCTGTCAAACCGCAGGAAGATCTTGCCAAGGCTAATGAAAATCTTATGAAAATCGTTTCAGACGGAATTATTAAGGAGAAAAAAGAGAATGAGAAAAAATGAAAAAAGGCCTGAAGACAGAGAGTTTGGTTATAAATTTCTCACACCTTTTATGAGAATAGCTTTCAGACTCTGGTATAATCCCAAAATTATCGGCAAAGAAAAAATCCCCAAAGAGGGAGCAATAGTTGTTGCCTGCAACCATAAGCACGTTTATGACCAGTGCCTTACAATTATGGCAACCAAAAGAGTTATTCATTATATGGCAAAAAGAGAATATTTTGACGGCAAGCTCGCGCCTTTTTTCAGGCTGGTAGGCTGCATCCCCGTTGACAGAGCAAGAAAAGATTTTTCAAGTGCAAAATCAGCCCTTGCCGTTCTTAAAAAAGACGGTGCAGTCGGTATTTTCCCTGAGGGAACAAGAAACAAAACAGATAAGTTTATGCTCCCTCTCAAAGAGGGCGCAGTTGCAATGGCTAAAAAAGGTGAGGCTTATATCGTGCCCTGCGGTCTGACGGGTGATTATTGCTTCAGAAGCAAAAACCTCACAATCCGCTACGGTGAGCCTTTTAAAGTCGGCAATATGACCACGGCAGAAGCAAACGAAAAACTCAGGGGAGAAATTGAGCGTCTTATGCTTGAAAACCTTGACAGTGAAGCTAAAATGAAAAAGAATGCATAATTCGGGGGAACTTATATGAGAATTGGTATGGACGTCGGTTCAACCACGCTTAAGTGTGTTGCAATCGATAACGAAGGTAACATAGTATACAAAGCATACGAACGGCATTTTTCAAAGATCGCAGAAAAAAGCGCAGAAATGCTTTCGGATATTGTCAGCAAGAATCCGCAGTTTGCAAAGGCAAGCCTGACTGTTTCAGGCTCAGCCGGTATGGGTTTTGCAAATTCGCTCGGTCTTGAATTTATTCAGGAAGTTTACGCCACAAGAATCAGCGTTTCACGCAT
>JAZNDY010000049.1:0-3743 GCA_045588295.1 Acutalibacteraceae bacterium | reverse complement strand
CACGGAATCCTGGGGAAATGCCTCCGCCTGGGCGCAGGCGGCTGGCGGCTTGACGTTGCCGATGAATTACCCGATAAATTCCTTGATGCTCTGCGCACTGCGGTGAAAGCGGAAAAGAGCGATGCCTATATTCTGGGCGAGGTCTGGGAGGATGCGTCAAACAAGGTCAGCTACGGTGAGCGCCGCCGTTACCTTCAGGGCGCTCAGCTGGACTCGGTTATGAATTATCCGTTTGCTGATTTGCTTATCGGCTTTGCAATCAGCGGTGCGGCAGAGGGTTTTAACGACAGGGTTGCGGAAATCTGTGAAAATTACCCGAAGCCGGCGGTGGACTGTCTGATGAATCATATCGGCACCCACGACACCTGCCGTGTGCTCAACCGCCTCGGAACAGGCGGCGGATATTATTCCGACCACCTTAACCGTTACAGCGGCGGTCTGACGGCAAGCGAAAAAACAAACGGCAAAAAGCTTCTCAAAATGATTTCAGTGATGCAGTTTACACTTCCCGGTGTGCCCTGCATTTATTACGGTGACGAGGCGGGAACGGATGGCGGCGAAGACCCGTTCAACCGCGGCTGTTATCCGTGGGGAAAAGAGGATTCGGAGCTGACAGAGCATTATAAGGCTCTCGGCAGACTCCGCAAAGAGCATCCCGTGTTCAAGGACGGTGATTTTGTTCCCGTTTCAGACGTGATGGGCTGCGTTGCCTATGAAAGACGCGGCAGGGGTGAAAGCATAATGACGGTTGCAAACCGCAACAGTCACCCGATAACTTATATTCTGCCTGAAGACGGTTATGAGGCTGTTATGGGCGGCGGAGTTAACGGCAGAGAGCTTTATCTTGATGAAAATACTGCGGCAATAATTATTAAGCGGTGATATGAATGGCAAGGAAAAAAGACCTTGTTTTTAATACAAAAAAAAGAAAATCCAACGGAAGCTTATATAAGTTTACGGTTATTCTGATTGCAAGTGCGTTGACCGTTCTTTCGGGCTCGCTTATCTTCCTGTATCTTGAAGCTAAAGATAACGAAACGGGTTTGGCGGGCGTTCTTTTTGGCGATAAAAAAGAAGAAGTTACCCAAGCGGAAGAAAACGTTACGGCTCCCGTATTGCCGGAAGCGGAAAGGACATTTCTGCTTATGTGTGCCGACGGTGACAGGCAGAAGATTCACTTTATGAATCTGATAAAGGTTGAGGTGCCTGAAAACCGCGTTACGGTGCTTACCGTTAACCCGGATGCAATCATACGCTCATCGCAGAGCGGCGGTGAAAGCGCAGAGATGATTTATGCAAAATCAGGCGAAAGGGTGCTTACCCTTGCTCTTGAAGAAGCATACGGCATAAAAATTGACCGCTATGCAAGCGCAACGCCGATGCAGTTCAAATCAACAGTCAACTTTTTCGGCGGAATAAAAATCAACGTGCCGGAGCAAGTGAATTATAAGGCTGACGGTATAAACCTTGTTCTTATTAAGGGAACAAAAACGCTCAACGGTGATGAGTTTTATAAGTATATGCTCTATCTTAATGACAAGGCGGATGACGGCTCCCGAAAGCAGGCAAAGGTAATGCTTGAGATTCTCGGCAGTGTGTTTACGCCTGCAAACATTGAAAAGAAAGACCGAATCTTTTCGCAGATAACAAATAATTTTACAACAAATATCACTGTTGTGGATATGAGGCAAGAGGAGGCTGCAGTGCTTCTGCTTATGCAGGAAGGCATAAAGAAAACTGAAATTGCCGCTTATCCGCAAGAGTTTTCAGATGACGGCGGTCAGGGAGAAGCCTATGAAAAGAATTCTTAAAAGCCTGGCGTTGACCGTTTCGTTGGCGGCGGCGTGTGTGCTGGTGTTTGTTTCGTGCTATGAAGACAAAGCGGAGCAGCCTGCCATAAACACAAGTGAGCCTGCAACGGAGCAGCGCGATTACGGAAGCAACTTTAAATTTTGGTTTAATCAGCTTACCAACGATGAAAAACACGCTTATAATCTGATTCTGCGCAGTATATACGGAATGCCTGATGAAATTGAAATAAACCGCATTGATTCCGAAATGCTGGATAACGTTTTCTATGCTCTTCTAAGCGATAATCCCGACCTGTTTTTTGTGGGCAGAAAATGCATTCTCCGCACAGAGGGCAGCAAAACGTGGTTTTCTGTGGATTACATAATCAATAAAGCAGATTATGCCGCAATGAAAAGTGAACTTGAGCAGGCGTGCGCAGAAATCACCGCAAGCTTCGGCAGCACGGAAGACAGCTGGCAGACGGAGCTTAAAATCCACGATTACGTGGTGGATAACTGTGATTACGTGCTGAGTGATGACCTTATCTGCTCAACGGCTTACGGTGCGCTTGTTAACGGCAGCGCAGCCTGTGAGGGATATTCAAAAGCGGCAAAGATGCTGATGGATTGCGTTGGTATTGAAAGCACGGTTGTCAGCGGCGAAGCAGAGAGCAGAACGGGCGAAAAACAGCCGCATATGTGGAACGCGGTGAAGCTTGGTGACAGCTGGTATTATCTGGATTGCACGTGGGATGACCCCGTTGACGAAAACGGAGAAATCACAAAAACATACATTTATTTTAACGTTGATAACGCAAGCATATCCGTTACCCATTCAAAATTTTCATATGATTTTGAGTGCAATAAAAGCGATGAAAACTATTTTGTTAAGACGGGTGCATATTTTGAAACCTACAGCCGCTCCGATGAGCAAAAGCTTGCAGACATTATTGTGAGCGAAACCGACAGAGGCAACGGCACGGTTTATTTTCGTTTTGCAGATAAAGAAACTTTTGAATATGCAGTTGAAGAGATGGTTGAAAACGAAAGAATGTATACCGTTCTGAAATATGCAAAGAGCAGGTCGGATTACGGTTTTTCAACCACGTCGGCTAAATATATTGTTGACGAGGCAATGCTTTGCTTTGCCATCGTGCCCGAATACCGCAAATGAGAGGAAGGTAATTGCCTTATGGATAAACAAAGAATTGAAGCGGCGGTCAGAGAAATTCTTATCGCCATCGGTGAAGACCCTGACAGAGAGGGTCTTGTTGAAACCCCTGCAAGAGTTGCACGTATGTATGAAGAAATATTTTCAGGTCTTGAGGATGATCCGACCCGCCATCTCAAGCTTTTTAACGAAGCGGGCAACGATGAAATGGTTATTGTCAGAGATATCCCCCTTTATTCAATGTGCGAGCATCATCTGATTCCCTTTATGGGCAAGGCTCACATTGCATATATCCCCACAGAGGGCAAGGTTATCGGCCTTTCAAAACTCGCAAGAATCACAGAGAGCTTTGCAAAAAGACCTCAGCTTCAGGAGCGTCTGACAGCGCAGATTGCGGATTTTCTTTTTGAACATCTTGAACCCAAGGGTGTTGCCGTTGTTGTTGAGGCAGAGCACCTTTGCATGACCATGAGAGGCGCAAGAGCTTCGGGCGCAGAAACAAGAACGTCTGCGCTCAGAGGAATTATGCGTTCCGATGCCAGAACAAGGGCGGAGGCTATGTCACTGCTCACGGGAGGAAGACCCTGATGTTTAAAGCGCGTGATTTTGCTTTGCCTTTAGGCAAAAGAACATATATAATGGGTGTTCTCAACTACACGCCCGATTCTTTTTCAGACGGCGGTAAGTTCAATACGCCCGAGCAGGCTCTTCTCCACGCTCTGCGTATGCAGGAGCAAGGTGCAGATATGATTGACTTGGGTGCGAATTCAACCAGACCCGGC
>JAZNDY010000048.1:0-2336 GCA_045588295.1 Acutalibacteraceae bacterium | reverse complement strand
GAGTTCAAGCTCTGTGAGCATTGCAAATGCAGGCTGAAGAGCTGAAATAAATTCTGTTTTGAGCTGATTGTCGATTTCTTCTCTCCTGTATTCATCGCCTACGTTACCTGCGATTTTTGTGTAGAAAAGAAGCGGGTCTGTGATTCTGTAGGAATAAATACCGTTGCATCTTACGTGAACGGGAGGGTACATATTGAGTCTTTTGTTAGCAACGTCAAACATAATGGGAGTGGGTGTGCCGAACTTGTTATCGAGAATCTCTTTCGTGTTGAAATAATAAACTCTCTGGTCCTTACCTGTATCTCCGCCATATGTAAATCTCTTACCGATTGTTTTGAAGGTTTCCTTGATTGTATCGCCGAGCTTGCCTGAGAAGATTGAAGGCTCTGTTGATGAATCATAGGTGAATTCACCGGGTTCTGCGCAAACCTCAACAACCTTACCCTGCTCAACGATAATCATGCACTGACCGTCTGCAACGGCGATGCCCGAACCGTTCGAAATGATGTTGTCGCTGCCCTTGGTGTTGGAGCTTCTGCCTCCGACTCTCTTTGAGCCTTTCACCATCAGCACGTCGTTTTCAAGTGACTCGCAGTAGAAAAATTCCTTCCACTGGTCTGCCATTACTCCGCCGAGTGCTCCCAAGCCTGCTTTAATAAGTCCCATAATAAATTTCTCCTTTCAGGAAATAAGTTTATAAATTGAAATTCTATACATTAACAGGCAATCAAGTGTGTCTGTTATTACCGTTTTTATTTATTCGGTTTATATCCCGTTGATGAATAGGGATTTTTGTTTTCTTTGGGCGGGTCGGGAATATTGCCGACGTGAACAAGCCACGAGAAAACCGCTGTTTTGATTGCAACGCCGATAACCCATACGGCGAGCGCTCCCACAAACCACCATATTGATATTTTAAAAATGAAATGTGCCGCAAGCAAAAGCCATGCAGGAATTGACCATTCAAGGTTGAATACGAGGTTTATCAGCAACGCCGAAAAGAATCCGTTGCCCTTTGGTCTGTTCTTCACCGCCTCACCCCTTATAACCGAAATATATTAATTCTCACCCTAATTTTAACAAATAAAAATAAATCGCACAATGTACTTTAGTGCAGAAATGAAACTTTTTTTAAAAATATTTTATTATAAATAAATAAAACAAAAACGGAACGACACAGAGGTCGTTCCCTACGTTGTTTCATTATACAGACTGCGGTCTGTCGGGTTGTCGGGGTTGACGTTGGATTATCCATAAAAAAAGAGGGCAGATTGCTCTGCCGTCAGATTTGTTTATTCAATTAATAATGAGCCAAACCGCATCCGCAGAAAGGATTGAGCCCGAAGAGCTTGTTGAAGAAGTTAATGATATTCCAGAAGAAACCGAGGAAGCCGCCCTGATGGCACATATGGTTGCAAACCTCAACCTCATCGGAAACTTCAAATCTGCAACCGTCAAAGGTAACAAGGCAGACATATGTGCCTGCTCCTTCTGCCTTAAGCTCTGCATCGGTATTAACCTTTGTCATTTCAGGCATTTCAGCTTTGAGGTGAGGCTCCTGTTCATAATAGCCCCAAGTATTGTAAACACAGGCGTGGTCAGCAGTGAATTCAACGGTATCGTTTGCATTGACATCTTCCCAGGCTTCATCGCAATCTCCGCAAATGCACCAGATACCGAAATCGCAGGCAAAATCGTCAGCTGTCATTTTGATGGTCTGACCCTCAAGAAGCATAACTTCGAAGAAATTATGTTCTTTATAGGACCCCTCATCATAACCGGTATAAACGCCTGTCCAGCCGTTTTCTGAATCATAAGTTGCAAAATTGCCGGCATGTTGATAATCACCACGCGGAGTTGCATATTCGTCGGTCAATTCAGCGAGAGAATCGCCAAGCTTATACCACTGATATTCAGCATCTGCACCTTCTGTAACCTCAACGTAGGGCTCATCGGCTGTGGGCTGATGAGTGATTTCGCTGAGAACTGATACAGTAATATCAAATTCAACAGCATAATCTTCATATGCAGCCATTCTAAACAGATAGTCGGCACCTGCTTCCGCCTCAAAAATGCAGTAGAAATCATAAGTATCGGCATAATCGTTGTCGTCGTCGTCTGCAATAATATTGAAGACTTTGTCACAAACATATACATACGGGTCAATATCAGCTTCACCCATATCGGAATAAACAACGTAGGTGCCGTCTTCTTCGGGGGTGAATTTGCAGTCTGCATAACCACCGTCGGGGACATTTACGGTTATTGTTTCGCCGAGTTCGATTGTGTAGTCAGCCGCAAAAGCTGTCATCGGAATTGCGGCAACAATCATGACG
>JAZNDY010000047.1:0-1575 GCA_045588295.1 Acutalibacteraceae bacterium | reverse complement strand
GCTTTCAAACGAAGACGGCTTGCAATAATCCCTTTCAATCTTTTCAATTTCCACATCATATTTTTCAGCAATTTTCTTGATTTTCTCAAGGCCGCACAGAAGGTCGTCTTCACGGATACAGCGCAGGAACATTGTGGTTTCCGCTTCCTTCGCTCTCATCTGAGGGTCATCCTTTGAGCCTGCAAAAACCGTTGTGAAAGCGATACTTGTTGAAAGCATAGCCTTTGTCTGCGGAATACCAAGCATAATTTTCTTTATCAGCGGCGAGAACAGGGTAAGGTTACCGAAAAGCATATTCAGCGGAAATGACATATACGGTGCGTGGGTCTCAAATGTAGCTCTGACTTCGGGATGGAACGCACCTTTGTATATTTTCTTTTTGCTGACCTCGTCAATAAAACGTGAAAGCCTTAAAACGGCACTGTCATCTGTTGGATTGAGACCGCCGTGCCCTTTTGTCGCCAACACAGCCTTGCAACGGTAAAGATGTCTGCTCTTTTCGTGAACGGCAACCATTGCGCTTTTGGCAGTTACGCCTGGAATCATACCCTCGGTTATCGCACCGCCTTCGTCAATAACAGCGTCAAATTTTATACCGTTTTCTTTAAAATATTCGGTGGCAAGCACCATACCGTCGCCACAGACCTCTTCATTATTTGATGAACCTATATAAAGATTTATGCCGCCGAAATCATAGCCGTCTGCGAGCAATTCCTCGCACGCCTGAAGCTCGGCAAAGAGCGGTGTTTTGGTGTCGATTGTTCCCCTGCCGTAAAGTGCTCCGTCTTTTTCTGTTGCGCAGAACGGGTCTGTTTCCCATTTATCATCGCCGTCAACAACGTCGTGGTGTGACATAAGCATAAGATTTTTAACAGCGTTTTTGCCTTTGATTACATAGACAAAGCATCCGCTGCCGAAAACAAGCTTTTCTGCCCTTGCGGCAATATTGGGGAAGCACTCCTCAAGCACGGCGTTGAACTTTTCATACTCTGCCTTGTTTTCGCCGTCACGGGTAAAAACCGTCTTGCAGTCCACCATTTTTTTGAGTGTCTTTGCATACTCCGCATTTATTTCAGGCGAAACGTTTTTGCGTTTATCCTCTGATGATAAGATTCTTTTTTTCATTACTGTTTCTCTTTTCTGTATTTTTCAATGGTAGCGGTAACCTTTTTATCATTATAGAAAATGAAAACAATGAGTGACAGCAGGCTGAACACACCTGCAAAAACACCTGTGAGCCTTACGCCCTGCAGACCTACGGATTCACCCGAAAGAGCGCCGACTGCAAGAATACTTGAAACACCCATCATCGCAATTGCGGATGCGATTTTTTCTATAAACGTCTTGACTGCGGAGAATATACCCTCACGGTTTACACCGCTGACAAGGCTGTCACACTGAATAATATCCGAAATGACAGACTGCGGAAGAATGTTGATTGCGGCAAACGGAAATGCAACGATAACGCCCATACCCAAACCGATAAACAGCTCATAGCCCGGAGCAAGAGCGGCAATTTTATCACCGAAATAGATAAGACCGAAAACAACGGTAAACACTACGCTTGTAATAATA
>JAZNDY010000046.1:0-1952 GCA_045588295.1 Acutalibacteraceae bacterium | reverse complement strand
TAACGTGCGCATATTTTCTTGACATTTCAAATCCTCCTGAGCATAAAGCTTAGTCATAAAACAACCTCCCTGCTTATGCAAGGAGGTCAGTCTCAGTTCAGTTCCATTCTTTGTTCATAACAACAAACGTCATTCTTTCCTGGATAGAGGGACCACCATGGCCTGCACGCACACCGCCGTGGTCTGAGGTTACAATGATGAGCCAATCCTCTGTTTCATACGTATCTCTGGCTTCAATGGCTTTAATAACTTCATAGCCGTAATTATCTTCTGTTTGGAACGCCTGTTTATATTTGGGATTATTGAAAGTAAAACCGTAATCATGACCCGTAGAATCAGTATCCTCATAAATAATAAACACAAAATCTGCACAATCTGCACTTTTGATTTCTTCCATTGCGCCTGTATGAACGTCTTCCAAACCATTACGAAGTTCAAAATCAACGTCAAGACCTTTTTCTTCACAATATGCTTTTTCATCCTTATAGGTTGAATCGTCGTTTGTGAAATGACCTTTCCACTTTGTAATAAAAGCGGAGTTATCAATTGTTCCGTCTTCAACAAGGCTTGTCATAAGCGTTTTGGGGTTAACTGATTTTGTTATGCCGTTGCCTGTTATGCCGTTAACGTCTGCCCAGGTGCCTGTGGCAATTGCGCACCAGCCGGGAGCAGTTGAAGTATCCTGAGTGTTCTTTGCAGGATAATTCACGCCGCCGCAATAGGTAAGATTGATTGATGCGCCGCTTTCAAGAAGATAGTTAACCGCGCCGTTTTTTTGTTTTTCTGCAAGAATATCCGCGCGGCAACCGTCATAGCCGATAATAACAACCTTTTTATCGGTTTTGCCTTCAGGCAGCTCTGATTTAAAATGAGCTTCAATAATACCGTAAAGATCAGTTTGAGGATATGCGGTTTCAATTGTATTTTCATAATTCACCGAAGCAACGTTCTGCCTGTAAAATTCTTCAGTGTCATTTTTATCTCTTTGATATCTTGTGAAATACAAAGCCAGAGCACCTGCAATAATACCGAGAACAAGCACAACCGAAACAACCGAAATTATAACTTTTTTCTTCTTTTTCATTTTAATTCCTCCTGAATTTGATTTGTAACTATACAGCAAAAAAGAAACTCCACCGAATCATCTGACGAATTTTTAACTGTATAATTCTCAAACCAAAACATAGCTTAATTTGATTTTATCATTTATTCTGCCTCGTTGCAAGTCATTTGTTAAAATCATAAAACATTCTGTTTCGAAGCATAAAAACCATGTTCAAAATCAGTTGTGAAGCTTACGCTGATACTGTTGAACAAAATAAAAATATGTGATATTATATTTTTACTTTATCAAAAAGGCTGTTATATAAAAAAATTCAGGAAGCCGGTGAAACATTGGCAAACCACGAATTCGGTATTATGCAAAGCGATCCTGCGGCAAAAAAAAGATATGATGAATATGAACCGCAGAAATACAACTGCATAACCGTAAACGACGATTGTTTTGAAAATACGGTTATAAAACTCAACTGCATAGATTTTTATTGGCATTCGCTCGATAACCCGGCAAAAGGGTTAGCATATGCAGGCGTTACACTTATTCCGCCAACGTCAATGCCGCCTTTCATCGATGCAATTAAAGAAGTGTTTGAATTATCTGAATTGATAAAACTGCTCGAGAAGGCTTTTGAAGAAAATAAATGGATGATTCATTTTGGTTTATAATCATTTTGAAACTTCAACTAAACAAACAACTCAACGGAGACTGATATGAATAAAATTAAAGAAATCACAGATTTTTTTGACCCTGAGCTGGACGTGTACGCACGTTTGAGCGAGGTTCAACTGTTAAACAGGGAATTCCCTGAAAAAGGCTTGTTTATTGCCGAAAGCCCAAAAGTTATTGAACGCGCCCTTGATGCAGGATATGAGCCCGTTTCCTGCCTTATGGA
>JAZNDY010000045.1:0-5098 GCA_045588295.1 Acutalibacteraceae bacterium | reverse complement strand
AACGGAATATCAAAATGTGACATAAACGCTCCCCTTTCACTTCATAAAGCTAACGCTTTAATTTGTTAAATTCTAACACAAAGCTTTATATATTTCAATATAATTTTAAAATATTGCATCAATAAAATCAATGTTTTTAACACGAAAAAAGTGCAACCTTTTTTAATCAGGTTGCACTTATAAAATTAATAAATGTGATATTCAATTTTGACAGCGAAAACTACAACTCAAAGCAAAGATAGTATGGTTTTTTTATATTCAAGGAACTCTGCTGAAAGATTAAAATCTTCACGTCTGGGCTTTGGCTCTTTTATAACGATTTCTGCAGTAATTTCTCCCGGTGAACCTGTTAAAAGATAAATTCTGTCTGAAATCAAAATTGCTTCATCAATATCGTGGGTAATAAAAAAAGTTGAAAGTCGGATTTTATCCATAACGTCCAGATACCATTTTTGCATTGAAGCTTTTGTTATTGTATCCAGCGCTGAAAAAGGTTCATCTAATAAAGCAACATCCTTCGAAAACATATATGTCCTCAAAAGAGCTGCGCGCTGGCGCATGCCCCCAGAAAGTTGCGACGGATATTTCTTTTGCGAACCATCAATGCCAAATTGCTCAAACATCGGTGAAACCTGCAAACGAGCTTCTTTTTTCTTTATCCCTTTAAGTAAGAGAGGCAATGCTGCATTATCTTCAATTGTTCTGTATGGCAAAAGTAAATCCTTTTGCAACATATAGCTTATAAATCCCGGCTGATTGGTAATGTCTTTATCATCAAGCAAAACCTGTCCGCAGTCAGGTTTCAACAGACCTGAAATAATGTTAAAAAGCGTTGTTTTTCCGCCGCCGCTCACACCAAGCAGACAAACCAACTCACCCTGATTAAGTTCAATGGAAACGTTCTTTAAAACCGCGTTCCCGTTAAAGCTTTTGCATACGTTTTTAACTTCTAACTTTTTCATATCATTCAGGCAAGAAGTCATTTGTATATCCGTAATCAGGGTTGATTTTATCTTCAAGCAGGTTCTTTTCATTAAGCCAGTTATAAAATGCTGCCCAACGGTCAGGGTCAAATTCGCCCCATCTTGAAGCATCGGCAATATATTCTGATGCAAGATATTCCTGACTTGCATAAACAAGCTCACTGTTCGCTTTAAGTTCAGGTGCAGCTTCCATTAAAATATCAGCAGCATCCTTTGGATTTTCAACGGCATAAGAATAACCTTTTGAAAGCGCTTCAATAAACTTTTTTGCCGATTCGGAGTTTTTCTCAAGCCAATCATTGTTGCCGATTATAACAGGTGTGTAATAATCAAACACGGGGTTTATATCTGCAAACTCAAAATAATCAGTTTCAAGACCTGCTGTTTCACAAGCTACGCCTGCCCAGCCGTAGAAAACCCAGATTGCATCAACAGAACCGCTTTTCAAAGCTGATACTTCATCCGTAACTGTTGAAGGAATCAATTCAACCAGGTTAAAATCACCGTCATCCGCTTTCATTACGTCACGGATTGTTTCTTTTTCCACATCAAGGTCCCACGTTGCATATTTTTTGCCTTCAAGACCTTTAGGTGTATGCATACCTTCGCCTTTGCGTGAAATAATGCCCGACGTGTTATGCTGAATAACAGCAGCAACCGCAGTAACAGGAATCGCTTTATCGCCAACAAAAGCAGGTGCAAGTGAATCCTGGAACGAAACCGCAAACTGCGCTTTACCTGAAGCAACCAGCGACTCCGCACCTCCCTCAGGCGGCTGAACAATTTCAACGTTCAAACCGGCTTCTTTAAAATATCCTTTTGCTTGAGCAACAAAAATTCCTGTATGATTGGTGTTTGGTGCCCAATCAAGAACAATTGTGATGTTAACGTTATCTTCTGTTTTACCGCAAGCCGATATGCAGAAAATAATTGAAACCGATAACAATAAAGCTAATAACCTTTTCATAATTTTTCTCCTTTTTTATCTGTATTACGGTATGGCATACACTTTTTTTCTGCAAAACCAACCAAAGCCATAAGAGCTAAAGAAATTCCAGAAATCAAAAGAATAACCGCAAACATTTTATCAAAAGCGAATGCTTTCTTAACTCTGGTCATATAAACACCCAGACCTCCGAATCCTCCAAGCCATTCGCTTATAACCGCGCCGACAACACTGTATGCCGCTGCAATGCGTAAGCCTGAAAAAAATTGAGGCAATGCCGACGGAAACTTTAAATACCGAAAAATCTGTGTACGGCTTGCTCCCATTGAACGAAGCAATGCCGTAGCATCTTTATCAGCGTTTCTGAATCCGTCAAGCAAACCAACAGTTAACGGAAAAAACGTTGATATTACGATAAGAACAATCTTTGGCATCATTTCGTAGCCGAACCAAAGAACAAGAAGCGGCGCGATTGCAACAGAAGGAATTGTTTGCGTAATAATCAATAACGGATAAAACGCTTTATATAACGTTTCAAATGTATCCATTAAAACTGCAACGCAAAAACCCACACAAACGCCAAGAATCAACCCAATAAACGCTTCTTGCAAAGTAATAAAGGAATTTTCAAGAAGCAACGGAAAATCGCTCACAAAAGCCTTTATAACCTCTATCGGTGACGGCAGCATATATGACGGTATAACGCCCAATGAGCAAACTGTCTGCCAGCCAACCAACAATACAGTTACAGCAACAATTGACGGAATATTACGCTTCAGCATGTTTTCTGATCTTCTTATCAATTGTCAGGATTTCACCTTCAGGTCTGTAAACCACCTTGATGTAGGCTGAAACGTTTTCTGCACCTGCTTTAATCGCAACGTGCTGACACTCTTTAACAATATCCATCAGCTGATCATAATCTTCGCCCTCAATTGTTGTTTCAAACGGTCCAACGTGACAATTTAATCCGCTGCTTTTAATAAATGCGATAACCTCATCCACGATACGGATAAGGTCGTCTGTGTCTTTTGCTTTGGGAAGAACCTGGATTGCGATGCTTGCATTCATATTTTACCTCCAAAAAAATAAATTACCTCCGCCGGAAAATGGCGAAGGTAACATTGAAAACAGAGTTGCTTACTGCAGAATCACAATCCGCTTCAGATATTCTTCCTACGCCGGCATTATCCGGATCAGGTTTACGGGTCGCAGGTTTACCTGCCTCTCAGCCGCTCAAAGCAGCTCCCCGGTAAATAAAGTTTATAAAATAAAATCAGGAGACAACCTTACGGAAGCCTCCTGTAAAAAATCCTTGTTTATGACTTCCTACGGCGGCATTATCCGCATCAGGTTATAGGGTCGAAGTTGATTACTTCCTCTCAGCCTGCACACACAAGCTCCCCTGTTTTATTTCGTTGATATTATACATCTGATTTCTTAAAAAATCAATAGCTTTTTTGAATTTTTAAAAGAAAGCGAATTCATTAACCCCACTGTCTCTTCTCTTGCTGAAAAAAGCTTTAACATATCAATAAAAATAACCGCTTCACAAATGCGTTAAACACTGATGAAGCGGTTAGAGACTCATATAACTAATTTACTTTTAACCGAGCGCAACCATGCTGAAAACAAGTGCAAAAAGAGCAACTGTTTCGCAAAGACCGACAACGGTGATATATTGCGAGAAGCCCTTGCCTGTTTCAGCAAGCGCATCTGCACCTGCAGCACCTGCTTTACCCTGTACAAAAGCCGAAACTGCCATTGCAAGACCTGATGCTATACCGAGACCAAGAAGAAAAGCCGAGTCTTTAGGTGTTTCGCTTATAAGATTAGTCTGCATCTGCTGCATAAGAAGAAAACCGTAAATTGTCTGTGTAAGAGGCGCGCCTGCAAAAACCGTAAGAATGAAAGGTGCAGCTTTGTTGCTCATATAGCACTTTTTCCAAGCACCGATTGAAGCCTGGCCGGCAATACCTATGCCGAGTGCTGAGCCTGTTGCGGCAATACCCATTGCCAGAGCCGTAGCTAACTGTCCGTAATTCATAACAAATCTCCTTATTAATCATTTTGTTCTTCAAAAGGTTTAAATTTATGTCCGCTCCAGGACATATCAAGATGCGATGAGAATTCCAGAGTGTTAAGTCTGATTCCGTGAACAATAACAGACAGAACATTCAGAATCATATTCAGTCCGTGACCGAACACAAGAAGCACAATCGCAATTATCATAAACATAAAGTTGCCGAGCAGAGGACCGGCAAGCTCATTGACTGTTGCGGAAATTGCCGCACCGGCAAGACCGACAGCCCAAAGACGGATATATGAAACAATATCCGAGAAAACATTGACAACACCAAGCAAAACAGAAACAATGTTCTTCATACTTGCAAGAATTGATTTTATAATGTTTCCTTCATAATTAGAGAACACAAAACTCAAAACAAAACCAGCTATTACCATAACAAGCGCAACCGTGCCAACGGGAATTCCGCCGATAACAAGACCAAACGGAAAAACCTGAGCATTAACAACAAAGCTGAGCACCACGTAAAAAATGCCGAAAAGCTGCATTATCGAGCCGAAGTCGCCAAGAATCTTGATTGATTTTCTGTTTCTGACGGCAACCTTAAGGTGTGCAACAGTAAGCTGAACAAGCGCAAGTGAGAAACAGAAAATCTGCAGATTCTGTGCTGTTGTTAGTCCGTGCTCGCCGTTTGTCCATGGCGGATACCAGATTCTGTTCTCATAAACATTGGAAATAACGGGAATTGAAAGTTTCTGAAGCCATTCAGGCAACTGTTCGGGCGAAAGACCGAACCACGTGCATGTTAATGTACCCCACAGGATTGTTGAAATGCCAAAAAGCCCTACAAGCAAAAACGCAGGAGCAATTTTCTTTTTGGAAAGAACAGATTTCAACATCAGGACTCCCGTTCCGGCACATATTAACAAACCGTAACCGCCGTCACCGAAAATGATGCCGAAGAAAATCAGAATAAAACCAAGGAACCAACCGGAAATATCATATTCAAAATATCCGGGCACGGTACCGAGGAAATCAGTCAGCGGATAAATAAGACTTACAAACTTATTGTTTTTAAGTTTAGTCGGAACGTTATCCTCTTCAGTGGGTTCTTCAATAAGAAGTCCCCATGAATTTTCCTTT
>JAZNDY010000044.1:0-7515 GCA_045588295.1 Acutalibacteraceae bacterium | reverse complement strand
GGCAGAGGCAGAATTATAGGCGACTACAGGCGTGTTGCGCTTTACGGCGTTGACAAGCTTATAAAAGAAAAAAAGAAAGATAAAGAAAAACTTGCAAACAGCTTTTTTGACACCGAAGCTATCCGTCTTGACGAAGAACTTTACCGTCAGATAGCTTTCCTCGGTTATCTTAAAGAAATGGCAGCTATGTACGGTTATGATATCAGTGAACCTGCATCAAACGCCAAAGAAGCTGTACAGTGGACATATTTTGCCTACCTTGCAGCTATCAAAGAGCAAAACGGCGCAGCTATGTCTCTTGGCAGAGTCAGCACTT
This sequence comes from Acutalibacteraceae bacterium, assembly GCA_045588295.1. Taxonomy (GTDB): domain Bacteria; phylum Bacillota; class Clostridia; order Oscillospirales; family Acutalibacteraceae; genus CAG-177. The sequence continues at coordinate 7,199 of JAZNDY010000044.1, read as the reverse complement.
TCTTTGACGTATATTTTGAGCGCGACCTTGCAAACGGTGTTCTCACCGAAGAAGGCGTTCAGGAAATTATCGATGACTTTGTTATGAAACTCCGTTGTGCTCGCCACCTGCGTACACCTGAATATAACGAACTTTTCGGCGGTGACCCGATGTGGATTACCGAAGCTGTCGGCGGTATGGGTGAAGATGGCAGAACTCTTGTAACGAAGAGCAGTTTCCGTATTCTTAACACCCTCTATACTCTCGGTTCATCACCTGAACCCAACCTTACAATCCTCTGGTCAAATTCTTTGCCAGAAAACTTCAAAAAATTCTGCGCAAAAGTTTCAGCTGATACCGATTCAATTCAGTATGAAAACGATGACGTTATGCGCCCCATTTACGGTGACGATTACGCAATTGCCTGCTGTGTTTCCGCAATGAAAGTCGGCAAACAGATGCAATTCTTCGGCGCTCGTTGCAACCTCGCAAAGCTTCTTCTTATAGCAATTAACGGCGGTTATGACACAACAAGCGGAATTCACATCGGTCCTCAGATGCCTGTTCTTGAAGGTGAAAAGCTTGATTATGAACAGGTTATGGAACGCTATGATATTTATATCAAGTGGCTCAGCAACCTCTACGTTAACACAATGAATATCATCCATTATATGCACGATAAATATGCATATGAAAAAATTCAGATGGCACTTCATGATACTCAGGTTGAGCGCTTTATGGCTTTTGGTATTGCAGGTCTCTCCGTTGTTGCCGATTCACTCAGTGCAATTAAATTTGCAGATGTTCTTCCCGTTAAAAACGAATCTGGATTTATTGTGGATTTTGTAACTAACGGTGACTTCCCCAAATACGGTAATGATGATGACCGCGTTGACCTTATCGCAAAAGACATGACTCATAAGGTCATCACCGAACTTCGCAAAACCCCTGCTTACAGAAAAGCAATCCACACCCTCTCTGTTCTTACAATCACTTCAAACGTTATGTACGGCAAAAACACAGGCGCAACACCTGACGGTAGAAAAGCTTTTGCTCCCTTTGCCCCCGGTGCTAACCCGATGCACAACAGAGAAGAAAACGGTGCCCTTGCTTCACTCAATTCGGTTGCAAAAATCAGCTATGACGATTGCCGTGACGGTGTTTCAAACACCTTCTCGATCACACCCGAAGCTCTTGGCAGAGATGAAAACGAAAGAATTGATAACCTTGTTTCAATTCTTGACGGATATTTTGCTAAAAAAGCTCATCATATCAACGTTAACGTTCTCAACCGTGAAACACTTATGAAAGCTTATGAAAACCCCGAGGCTTATCCAAACCTCACAATCAGAGTTTCAGGTTATGCGGTTAATTTCAATAAACTTTCAAGAGAACAGCAGAGAGAAGTTATCAGCAGAACTTTCCACGAGGCGATGTAATGAAAGGATATATCAATTCTTTTCAGAGTCTCGGTGCACTTGACGGGCCGGGAATCAGGTTTGTTGTATTTATGCAAGGCTGTAATCTGCGGTGCGGTTGTTGCCACAACCCGGATACATGGAACTTAAATGACAGCAAAGAATTCACAGCCGAAGAAGTTGCAGAAAAAGCTAAAAGATATAAAGAATACTTCGGAGCTGACGGCGGAATAACCGTTTCCGGCGGTGAACCGCTTCTGCAAGCTGATTTTGTGTATGAACTGTTTAAGATTTGCAAAGAAAACGGCATTAACACCTGTCTTGACACTTCCGGAAGCATAATGAACAGCGCCGTTCAAAAGCTTCTTACCGTAACTGACAGAGTGTTGCTTGACATCAAATACACAAATGAAGAACAGTATCAGCGTTATGTCGGTTGCTCTTACGGCGAAGTGATTGAATTTCTTGAATATTTGGATAAAAGCAATATACCCGTTACGCTTCGTCAAGTGATAATACCGACTTTAAATGATAATGACGAAAACATAAAGTCGCTCAAAAATATCGCTGAAAAATTCAAATCTATTGACAAAACAGAGCTTCTGCCATTCAAAAAAATCTGTCAGGTCAAATACGATAAACTCAGCATAACGTTTCCCTTTGCATCGATACCCGAACCTGATAATGATTTAATGGCAAAACTTAACAACTTGATTCAATCATAAAAAACCTCCTGCGGCACGGATGCTGCAGGAGGGTACTGTTTTTATTGCATATCTTTAAATGCTTTTGTTTCCATCTTCATTCTGCAAATATCATAAACACAAAGACGCATTGCATTGCCGAATCCTATCGGGTCGCGCATATATGCCAAGCGGAGTGACAGCATCGTTTGCGGTGCAGAAACAACGTAGAGCATCGTAAGAATGCCGCTGTTTCTCGCATAAACAGCAAGTGCAGGGTCAAGATAACCTTCACCCGTCAGGTCAATACTTGCATCTGTTATAACGAAGCCGTCAAATCCCCATTCAATTCTGAGCAAATCAGTAATTAAGGCTTTGCTGCCACCGCACCACTGTGCGCCAATACGGTTATAAGCAGACATAACGCCTTTTGCATGACCTTCCTTAACAGAAATTTCAAACGGTTCAAGATAAAGTTCGCGAAGCGCCTGTTCATTGACCCAAGTATAAAGACCGTTTGACTGTCTGTTTGTTTCCTGCTCGTTTGCCGCAAAATGTTTAACAGTTACAACAATATCTCTTGACTGAACACCGCGGATAACAGCAGCTGACATTTTACCGGAAAGCAACGGATCCTCTGAATAATACTCGTTATTTCTGCCGCCTTGCGGACTGCGGTGAAGATTGCAGCCGGGCGCATACCAAACGTGAGTACCAAGCTGATTACCTTCATCACCGATTATTTCACCGAATTCTTCAGCAAGTTCATCGTTCCAAGTGCAGGCGAGAGCAGTTGCAACCGGGAAAGCGAGTCCGCAATCAGTATAAAGAAGACCGCCGCTGCCCTTGATGCATGAAGGTCCGTCGTTATCTGAAGTGTTAGGAATACCGAGTCTCTTCACCGCTGTGGTTTCATAACCGCAATCGCAGATAAGATTTATCATTTCCTGAACGGTAAGCTGATCAAGAAATGCATCCCATAAAGTTTCATCTTTCGCTACGTCCTGCAAAGTAATAACTCCGTCTTTATATTTTGCTCCCGTAACAGGCTTTTCGCCAACAGTTGTCGGTTCAGGTCTTTGGTCACTGTTTAAAACTTCAGAAGGAGCAAAATAGTCTGTTGGGGGAGCAGGATACGTACCCTCAATGTCAGAACGGGATAAATATGTCAAATCCCCTTCCGCAAAACCGAAAAGATTTTTAATTTGATTACCGGAAACAGAGTCGGTCTTATAAACTTCTTTTTCAGCAACGTTATAAGTAAATGATTTTTCGTGATTCCTTACATCGTGCGAAATATGTATTTTATATTCGCCTTTATCAAGCACCCAGGCTTCTTCTGTAACAGAATCATACGAAGCCATATCTTCTGTATTATAAGAAATTTCAAGAACTTCGCTTTCGCCGGGGTCAAGTTTTTTTGTTTTAGCATAAGCCGCAAGCTCAACAGAGCTCTTTTCTATGCCGCCTTCATAATACGGCGCAGAAAAATATACCTGAACAACGTCCTTGCCTTCAACAGAGCCTGTGTTTTTAACCTCAACCTGAACTGTGATTTCTTCATCATCAGCATCAAATGATTTAACATTCCAATCAAATTCTGTGTAAGAAAGTCCGTAACCAAATGGATACATAACCTTTTCAGGGGCAAAAGTTTCAAAATATCTGTAACCTACATAAATTCCTTCGCAATAATTTACAAAGTATTTGGGAACACCGAAAACGCCTTTATACATATAATTGCCAAAGTTTTCGGAAGCAGGATGATCCTCAATATCATAAGCAACGGTGTCAGCAAGTTTACCAGACGGATTAACCTCACCTGTGAGAACTTTGCCGACAACATCCGTTGCCACCTCACCGGGCAACCACATTATCATTGCCGCTTTGATGCTGTCATAATCCTCAAGCCAGCTCATGTCCATTATGTTAGAAATATTGAACACAACAATAACGTCACTGAAGTTTTCGCAAACTTTCTCAATCATCAGTTTTTCTTCATCGGTAAGATTAAGGCGCTCAACGCTCAAATCCTTCATCTCTGTGCCGACTCTGCCGATAACAATTATAGCTGTCTGTGAATACGCTGCAGCATCAGCCATAACGTTGTTACTTATCTTTGAAACAGGCATTTCAGATTGACCGCCGCCAAAAAACTGTTTGAGAACGGTTATTACATATGAAAAAATTCCAAGATCATATTTTGTGCCTGTAAAGTTTGCATAGATGTTATAAAGATTTTCATTATATTCAATTCCTGCATTGGTAAGCGCATCATAAAAACCGATTGCATCTGAAGAACGCACAGCGCCCGAACCGGCTGCCCCGGCAAACGCAATCGAACAGGACGCGGCACCGAAAACGTTAACCTTTTTATTTTTAAGCGGCAACACACTGTAATCATTTTTAAGAAGAACTATCCCCTCTTCTTCAATCTGATAAGCAATATCAACCGCGGTTTTATGTGTTTCTTCGCTGATTTTATCAGATGCAGCAGTTGCAGTGCCGAACATTGAAAAAACCAAAATCAACGCAAGAACCGCAGAAGAAAAACGCATTAAATACTTTTTGGTTATCTTTTTCATAAACCCGCCTCCACAATAATTTGTATTATTATACCATAATCACAAAACAAATGCAATATTTATCCAAAAAACAAAACAGCCGTCATAAAAACGGCTGTCCTGATTGTGATTATTTTACTGTTTTGCACCTGCATCAAACATTTCAAGCATTTTAACGCTTGCTGCGAAGCAGTTTGCAATACCGTCAGCGTTCATATTGTCATATGAATCGAGGCGTGTGTGATAATATCTTTCAAGCTTATGGTTAAGACCTGTAACACCGGCAGCTCTGAATCCGCCCTGGCTGAAAGCGGCAGCATCAACGGCACCGCCGAGAGGAGGAACCATACCTTTTTTGCAGGGAACGTTTATAGCCTGGCAAGCTTCAAAGAAAAGGTCTGCGCAGTCTTTATCTGATTTAACTGTACCGTTAAGGTCGCGATAGTTAGCCATAAGATACTTGGGGTCATTAATTGTATCATAAGCATAAATAAACGTGGGAACGTCCTGAAATTCACCCTTATGAGCTTCAACCCAGGCTTTTGAACCTCTGAGACCGATTTCTTCTGAACCGGTAAGAATTACACCGATTTCGGTGTTTTCAAGTTCAATACCTTCATCCTTAAGTGCCTTGAGAACAGCAATACCGATATAGCAACCTGTGAGGTTATCGTTTGCGCCATCAACAACTCTGCGGTAATTAACCATAAAATAAAGGCCAATCATAAAAGGAACAAACACAAGGCCGCCAAGACCGACTTTGATGAGAGTATCATCAAGGCTGGGGATAGCAAAAACACCAAATTTAGCTACTCTTATAATTGAAAGAACAAGATAGAAAAGAGCGCCGAGAACAACGATGATCGCGTGGCCTTCAAAACCTACGCCGCCAAAAGCATAGTTAACAGGCCATTCCCAAGTTGCATCAGGGTGACCGTTAAAGATAATTCTTCTCTTTGTTTCGCCGGTACACTTTTTAATTGCCGTTACGTTATGGCTTGTTTTTTTCTTAAAAAGAGGATCAAGAAGCTTTTTATAAACGCCGAACTGAATAAGAACAAGAACAAAACCTGCAATTATAAGAGGAATCGAAGCAACAGGAACAATAAAGAAAAGAGCAACCGCGATAAGTACAAAAGTAATTGTGAAATAAATCCAACCGTAAAAAGCTCTTGGAGCAACTTCATATGACTCAAGCTTTACATCTTCACAGCCGCAGTCATTTTTGAGAACCTTTGCCATATATTCGCAGGATTTTTTCTCACCCTCCGAGCCGGGATCTCTTTTGCCGCAAGTTTTAATGATGTGAGTAATCTCGTCAATCATATACTTGGCAGCTTTGTCTTTTTGATTAATAATCTTCTTTAAATCCATAATATCTCTCCTTCGAATAAACACTACATATTTATATTAAACCTATAAAATTCGTTTGTCAACACGAAATGTAGATAAAATCGAATACTTTTTCATATTTTTAAGAGTATTACCTGCACCGTTTAAGATTAATGCAATCAACCAAAGTAAATCCAAGAATCATGGCACCGCCGATAACCTGAATAATAGTTATGTTTTCGCCAAGAAACGTAACTGATATAAACACGGCAACCAAGGGGTCAATATAGCTCAGAATCGCAGCTTTCTGACCCGGCAATTCATTAAGCGATGAAAAATAAATGCAATAACAAACACCTGTGTGAATAAAACCGACTATCAGCAAATTCAGCAAACTCCGGGCATCAAGATTTATAACCGAAATACCGCTTGTGAGCAAAACATACGGCAATAAAACAACAGCAGCGGCAACGAATTGCAAAAATGTTCTTTGGATTCCACCCACGTTTTTAATAAATTTATTTAGTAACACAGCAGTTGCATAAAAAACAGCAGCACTCAAACCAAGAGCAACTCCGATTAACCCACTTTTGCCTCCAACGTTACCGATTCCGGTAATCAAAACAAGACCGATTGTTGAAAAAACAAAACACAATATCTGTTTAACGGTTATTTTCTCTTTTAAAATTATCGGAGACACAACAGTAACTATAACAGGAGCAAAATAATAGCTTAACGTTGCAACTGAAACGGTTGTATATTTATACGCTTCAAACAAAAGTATCCAGTTAACACCAACTGAAGTGCCCGAGATTAATAATAAAATAATTTCTTTTTTGATTTTTCTTAACTCTATTTTTTGCTTTTTAATCAGCAAAAAAACGCCAATCAACAGCACCGCAAGAATCGCTCTGTATAGCGCAAGTTCAGGTGATGAAACAGATATTTTACGCACAAACAGCGGTATGGTACCAAAAATTGCCATAGAAAAAGCAAATAACAAGTGCGGATTCAGAACTTTTTTCATTATCAATCTCTCAATCATAATAATATCACGTTAATCATATCATATCAGAAAATAAAATTCCAGCTTTTTAAATATTTTTATACATATTATATTGTCAAAAAGCCTTGCATTTTGTCAGCATGTATGCTAAACTACGATTTGTATATAAAAAAAACGGAGGTAACTATTATGAAAAAGTTTATAATTCTTGCTGATA
>JAZNDY010000043.1:0-4691 GCA_045588295.1 Acutalibacteraceae bacterium | reverse complement strand
AAGAAAAATGATAATAATTAATATGTATTTATAACATTTTACAAAGACAGCAACCTGAAATTGCTGTCTTTTTTTAATAATGTAAAGTGTGGTTGCTGGAAAAATTTTGATTGTGGGGTTATAATTTTTATAACGTCACACCCACATAACGTAAAACGAAGGGAGAAACTTATGAAAAACTCAACCAAAAAAATCATCGCGGTAATTCTTTCTCTGCTTATGGTGATATCTGTTTGTCCGCTTGCTTTTGCCGAGGAGTTTTATGAATTACCCGAGTTTGTTTATTTTGGCGGCGTTGCAACAAACGAGAGCGGTTATTGGCTCACAGATTCAGACGGTAAGGCTGTTTCTGCAACGGCAGAAAATTATAACATAGCTTATGATGCGGCAAATTCAAAAATAACGCTGAAAGATGCAAAGCTTGTGACCGCAGATTTTGATAAATACGGCACACATGATATTTTCAGAAGCTGTGCAATTGCAACGTCTGGCGACACTGAAATTATTCTTGAAGGTAAAAATGAAATCAGAGTAATTTCAGACACACGCACAGTTAAAGAAGAAACTGCCGCAATCCAGAGCCTTAACGGCAATCTCAATATTACAGGCAGCGGAGAGCTTGATATAAAAATTGAAAATAAAACCGATTGCTGCGGAATTTTTTCAGAAATTGGTGATGTTATTATTTATGACACCGCTGTCAGCATCAGCGGCAAGGGTAAAGCAAGCAGAAAAGTTACCGCTGTTGGTATTGAAGCTAAAGAAGTTTTGATTGAAGATTCAGATTTTAAAATTGATTTTGAAGATATTTATTATGCTTTCGGCATTTTGGATGAACCTGAATTAAGCAAAGCCGTTATACTTGATTCTGAAGTTGAGATGAATTTCAATGGTTGCGCTGTATCATACGGTTTTAATATTTATACCGTATCTTTTGACGGCGGCAAAGTTAACGTTTACCAAAGCGGAGGCAACAACACAACCTGCGGAGTTTTTGCTTTTGAATTTGTTTGCAAAAACAGTTACGTTGACACGGTTATTACCGATTCAACAGGCTCAGGCAGTGCGATTGCTTATAACAATGCGCTTATCAACAATGACCGCATTAACCAGATTTATACAGGTACGCTGACTGCAAAAATAACACCCGATTCCGTAAGTTATTCGACAGTTTATATCAATTCAGGTAACAGCATTTTTAACCCTTATGAGAATATCTATGGCGGTTATTTCAGAACTGTCAACGGATCCGTAACCTTTGGCACAAAGAATAATTGGAACATTCATTATGACCAGATGACAAACACTCTCACTCTTAAAGATGCGGAGTTTGAAATGCCGCTTCGCATTATGGGCTGTGCAAACATAGTTCTTGAGGGTGAAAACAAGGTTGAATGCGCTCAGGCACCCGCTCTGCAGTGTGACCTTAAGCAAAATTTTTCAGGCAGCGGCAGTTTAACCCTTATCTGCTCTGATTATTTTGCAATTAACTGCAGAGAAACACCCGTATTCGGCGACGGTGTTACCGTGACTGCAAGCTTTGAAGCAGACGGAAGCAACCCCGTTGAATATAATCCTCTTGATGCAACAAGCTACAAATGGATTCATATTCAGGGTAACGATGAGCCTGATAACGGTGAAGAAGAGCTCACATTCTGGCAAAAAATTGCTGAATTTTTCAGAAATCTTTTTGATAAACTGTTTGGCTGGCTTGCATAATTCCGCTGTTTAACAACCTGTTTCATACTTGCAAAAACAGCTGATTCAGGGTATAATCCGATTATATGTTATTTCATATATTATGATTCGGAGGGTTACCAATGAAAAAGCTTTTTGCAATTCTGGCTGTTTTTGCTGTGGTGTTTAGCCTTGCGGCGTGCGGTGGAAAGGGAGATATCAAGGAAACCGCGCCAACAACCTCTTTAACGTTTGACGACGGAATTCTTATTGCCGCAACGGAATATTACGATGCACTTGTTGACGGAGACACGGCAAGACTTAAAAAATCCATGTCGTCAATTATTGAAAAAAGAATTGAAAAAGCAGACCCGTTTGCAGGCCTTTCAGATGAAGAAATTTCAAAGAATGAGGCCGAATATTCAATTGATTTTTCCGATTCAGATGCATTTTATGCTTATTTTGCCGCGGTGATGACTTATAAAGGCAACGTAACAGGCATTACGGCTTCAAAAGTTATCAAATGTGAAAATCTTTCTGCAGATGAGCTTGAGAAAGCAAAAAAACGGATTGAGCAGGAAGGTATAACAGGTTTCAGCATAACAGATTACACAACGGCAGAAATTGAAGTTTTAATCACTTATGCCGACGGCTCAACGGAAACAGACAGCCAGTTTCTTTCATTTGTGAAAGAAAACGGCGTTTGGAAGGTATTTCCTGAAACGTGATTTTTTAAATATTTCGGGGCTGTTTCAGCCCCGATTTTTTTATGGAAAATTGTTTTCTTGTTTTTCTGCAATTTTTGTAGTATACTTTTTGTGTAAATATAAGGGGGTTATAAAGTGAGAAAATTTGCTTCTCTTTTGCTTGCAGCGGCTATTGTTTTTTCATTTGTTGCTTGCACAAAAGCTGAAAAAGAAAAAGATGGCGGCATATCAACAACAAATGCTGCTTCTGAAAATGAAACTCTGATTGAAACAACAGAAGCCGTAAGTGCAGGTGTTAACGGCGAAGAAAATCTTAAATTCAAGCCTATATCAGACATTACAGACGCTGAAAACGTTAAAGAACTAATCAAAACCTGGGCAACAAACGGTGGCGATAAACTTCACAGCCGCAACGTAACAAATATTCTGCTTATCGGTGAAGATAACGTTGAGGGTTCAAGCCGTTCCGATGCCGCAATCATTATTTCTGTTGATAATAAAACAAAAAAAATCACGCTTACCTCTGTTTTGCGTGATTCATACACCTATATGAATATTAACGGCGAAGACAGATATGACAAAACCAACCACTCCTATGCCTGGGGCGGCGGCGAGAAACTGAAAGAGGTTATCTCAAATAACTATAAAATAGTGATTGACCATTACGTTATTCTTGATTTTGAGGGTTTTGTGAGCATTGTTGATGCTTTGGGCGGCGTTACCGTTGAGGTAACACAGGCAGAAGCGGATTATATTAACAGCACAAGCTCGCATAAGGTTTCGAGCGGCAAAAACGTTAAGCTTAACGGTGAGCAGGCGCTTTATTTTGTCAGAATCCGCAAGCTTGACGGCGAAGCACAGCGCACGGAACGCCAGAGAAGGCTTATTACCGCTTGCCTTGAGGGAATCGGCAATTCATCATCGCTTGAAGAACTGATGGGTGTTGTTGAAGCTCTTTACCCTTATGTAACAACGGATTTGAACGAGCTTGAGCTTGCAACGCTCGGCACGCAGGCGATTTCCGAAAAATGGTTTGAATATGAAACTGTCAGTCAGATTGCACCTTCAGAAGAAAACCGCAGAGGATTCAATTCTTATAAGACGCACACAGGCAATCTCTCTGTATGGATTGTTGATTACGTGAAGGCGGCAAGAGATTTGCAGCTTTCAATCTATGGCGAAACAAACATCGTGCTCAGTGAGGGCAAGCGCAACACGGCAATTGATCTTGCATCAAAATGAATAAGAAAAAGGAGCTGCATTTGCAGCTCCTTAATTTTTTAATGTTTGGGTCTTTTAACAGCAGGTTCTTTTTCTTCACCGATTTCGATAAGAGCAAAAGCGCCTGTCCAAACGATAATACCAACAAAAACGCCGATGAATCCGAACTGGAAGTCGCCGAGCATCAGGGTATCAATTCCCATAAAGCCAAGCAAAATATTTGTAAGCCATCCGTCGGAGGTTGCAAAAATTTCATTGAAAGGAATATCGTTTATGAGTGTGTTTGCCGCAGAATTGAAGCACACAATCATAAGGATTGTTGAAAGCAGACCGGATGCACCTGCAATAATAACAGGAAGTCTTTTGCTGCTGCAGATTGAAAAAACAATAACAAAAAGAGCAATGAGCAGGCAAAGAACAAAGAAAACAACAAAGGCAATGAGTTTGCCTTTAATGGGGTCAAGAGCTTCAGGCCAGGTAAAACCACCTGAAAAATTTTCAAAAAGACCGGAATAAGTGTGTTCACCGCGGATAATCTGAACGATTTCGTTGATGGAAAGTTCTTCTTCAACGCCTATGCCGGGCGTGTTGGAATTGAAAAGCTGCAGAATAGGCTGAGCTTTTTCGTTTGTTCCTACCTGGAAGAAAACCAGACTGAGGAAGTATGCGGCAGGATAAATGAGCACCGCAATAAGGGCGTTGACTGATTTCATTAAATATTTCATCGCAAAAATCCTTTCTTTACGATTATTTCCAAGAGGTGTTAAGAGCAACGGTGCGGTTGAAAACAAGCTTATCGTCAGTTGAACGCTTATCAACGCAGAAATATCCCTGACGCATAAACTGGAAGGTATCACCGCATTTAGCGTTTGCTGCCGAACCTTCAACAAGGCAACCCTCAAGAACTTCAAGTGAATTGGGGTTAAGGTGGTTAAGATAGTTTTCTTTTCCGTCAACAAAGGGGTTTTCTGCACCGAAGAGACGGTCATAAAGACGGATTTCACAGGGTGTGCAGTCTGCAGCGCTTACCCAATGAATTGTACCCTTAACTTTTCTGCCGTCGGGAGCATCGCCACCCTTTGTTTC
>JAZNDY010000042.1:0-3444 GCA_045588295.1 Acutalibacteraceae bacterium | reverse complement strand
TGCGGTGTTCTGGATGTGGATAAGTTCTTTGCTTGGTATGGTGACGAAATATTCCGAAATTGTTCTTGCGGTTAAATACAGAGAAAAGAGCAAAAGTGGAGCAAACGTCGGCGGCCCTATGTATTACATCAGAAACGGCCTGGGTGTTAAATGGCTTGCGGCTGCGTTTGCTGTTTTTGCTATGATTGCCTGCATCGGCACCGGTAATGCCACACAGTCTAATTCAATTTCAGGCGTTCTTGATTTGAATTTCAACGTTGCACCATGGATAACAGGTGTTGTGCTTACGGTGCTTGTTGCTGTTATTATTATCGGCGGTGTAAAAAGAATTGCTACGGTTAACGAAAAATTAGTGCCGGTTATGGCTGTTTTCTTTATCATTGCTTCAATTATTGCTCTTGTTTTCAATGCAAACAAAATTCCCAATGCGTTTGCTCTTATATTTAAAGAAGCGTTTAATTTCAAGTCTGCTTTCGGCGGCGCTGCCGGATACGGCATACTCACAGCGATGCGTTACGGCGTTGGCAGAGGCGTCTTCTCAAACGAAGCAGGTCTTGGCAGTGCGCCCATTGCTCACTCTGCCACAAGCACAAAAGACCCGGTTAAACAAGGTCTTTGGGGTGTGTTTGAAGTGTTTATAACTACCATAATTATTTGCACCATGTCAGCTTTGGTTGTTATTACTTCAGGCATCTATTCATCAGCTTTTGATGCAGGAGTTGCTCCGTCTGTAAACGGAGTTGCTCTCAGCGGAGCCGCTCTCAGCAGCGCAGCGTTTGATGAGGCTATTCCGCATATTGGCGGAACAGGAATTGCGTTCTCAACTGTGTTTTTTGCTCTTTCAACCATTCTTGGATGGGCATACTACGGCGAAGTATGTGTAGGTTATCTTTTCAAAAAACATTACAAGGCAGCGGTTAGTATTTACAGAATTATTTACGTTTTATTTGTTTTTGTTGGCTCGGTTGCAGAAATTAATACAGTTTGGTTGATTGCCGACTGTTTCAACGCTCTTATGGCTTTACCCAACCTTATAGCGCTCATCGGTCTTTCGGGCGTTGTGGTTAAGCTGACACGTGAGCATTTTTCTAAAAAACAGGCTCTTTAATATGATGCACCGTGTTTTGCGGCAGGTGCTCGGAATAACATTTCAGGCAGGTGAATAACCTGCCTTTTTATTTTCAACATTTATCTGACAACCGATATTTTTTTGTTTGCGGTTATTTGTGTTCAATTTTCAGCAAAAATATTATTGCTTAAATTTTAATATGATGTTATAATTTTTAAAATTGAAAAAGTGAGGTCGATTATCAGTGAACATATTTTTGACAAGAGTTGCTGCTGTTTTAACTTCTCTTATAACTATGCTCTCAGCGGTTTTTTGTCCCCCCAAAAAGGTTGCTCCGGAATTCCCTGAAATAACAGAACAGGTTAAAACGGTTTTTGATGAAGGCGAGTTCGTTATGGGTGAATTTGATCTTGTTGTTTCGCCTGACGGTGATGACAGCAACGCAGGCACCCTTGAAGCACCTTTGAAAACTTTTGAAAAAGCAAAGGAACTTCTTAAAAACGCTGATTCTGACGAAGCTGTAACAGTCTGGTTCCGTGAAGGCAGTTATTTTATCGGTGATATCGTTGAATTCACTGCTGAAGACAGAAGCAACGTTCTTTACCGTTCATATCCCGATGAAGAAGTTTCGTTTACAGGCGCAAAGCCAATTTTCGGCTGGAATGAAACGGAAATAAACGGAGTTAAAGCATTTGTTACCAATGTTGAAATAAATTCTGATGATGATTATTTCCGCTCCCTCTTCAAAGACGGAAAAAGACTTGCACGCTCTAACTATCCTAAAACAGGTGTTTTTAAGGTTTCGGGTGAGCCTCTTGCTGACGAATCAATTCCCGGATCACACGCTCCTGATTTCTTTACCCATGCGCTGGCTTTCTACGCTGACAAAAATGATATTATTGATTTTAAAAATCCTAATGACGTTGATGTAAGAATCATGCATTTCTGGCGCGATGACCTTCTGCCGATACATTCAGTCAACACCGAAACAGGAAGAATTCAGGTAACCAAGCCTTCGGCAATGAGAATAAGAGTAGAAGACAATTATGTTTTCGAAAATGTAAAAGAAGCTCTTTCGCTCCCCGGCGAATGGTATCTTGACAGAAGCGAAGAAAAACTTTATTACATTCCTCAGGTTGGTGACACGGTTGAAAACACTGTTCTTTATGCAGGAATCAATGAACAGCTGATTACTTTAAACGGTGCATCCGGCATTTCTTTCCGGGGAATCAACTTTGAAAATACAGACTGGGATCACGTAGACGGAACTCACACAGGCAAGGCTTTTGATCCGTCTCACCCCATGTATCAGACAATTGAATACGGAGCGGATCATCCGCAGGCGGCATTTGAGGTGCCTGCAGCAATCAATATCACGGCATCATCAGAAATCAATTTTACGGATTGCCGCTTTGAAAACATTTCATACACAGCCGTAAAGTTTGACAAAGCTGCAGCAGATTGCAAAATAACAAGCTGTTTGTTTAACGAAATCGGTGCTAATGCGGTGTTTATCCACGGTGATTTTGTTGTTCCCGCTTCAACCCGTAATATTGACGTAACAGATTGCCACATCAGACGCTACGGCAGAATTTTTAATAATGCAATCGGTATTCTTCTGACACATGCGATAGATTGTGACCTCACAAACAACGAGATTCACGACGGTTGGTATACAGGAATTTCAGTAGGTTGGAACTGGGGATATTCAGCAAATTCAACCAATAATATAAAAATCTGCGATAACCTTATTTATGATATCGGTAACGGTTGGCTTTCCGATATGGGTGCAATTTATACTCTCGGAATTCAGCCTGAAACTGTTATCAGCGGAAACGTGATTTATAACGTTGGCTGTGATGAGGCCAGATACGGCTACGGCGGCTGGGGTATCTCTCTTGACGAGGGCTCAAGCGGTATGCTTGTTGAAAATAACCTTGTTTATGATTGCTCATCACAGACCTTCCACCAGCATTACGGTAAAGATAACGTTATAAGAAACAATATTTTTGCTTTTGGCGGTGACGGCGCATTCAGAATAACAAGAAATGAGGAGCATAATTCTCTTACACTTTCCAACAATATTCTTGTTACCGATAACGCAACAATGTATGCTCTCACAACAGAAAAAGATTGGTTTATTGATGACGGCAACACTTATTGGGATTATAAGCACGGCGGAAACGTTTATTCGGGCGATTCCATGGGACTTTTTGAAAGAAAATCAATGGTGATAATGACTGCACGGGGATATTATAACAACGCACTTTTTGCCGATCCTTTGTTTAAAGACCCTGAAAACCGCGATTTTACCCTTGCGCTTAACAGCCCTGTGCTTGAATCGGGATTTGTTCCGTTTGAATATACCGCAGGAA
>JAZNDY010000041.1:0-12132 GCA_045588295.1 Acutalibacteraceae bacterium | reverse complement strand
GGTAAGGCAAAGAAGGCTGCAGCTAAGAAGCCTGCTGCAAAGAAGGAAGAGGCTGAAGAAAAGAAGCCCGCAGCAAAGAAGACAACTACAGCAAAGAAGACTACAACTAAGAAAGCTGCTGACGGTGAAGAAAAGAAGCCTGCTGCAAAGAAAACAACAAAGAAGACTGCTGCAAAAAAGGAAGAAGCTGCTGAATAATCCGGCAGAAATCCAACTATACTTTAATTGTCAGTATTCAGAATATGATTTAATGAATGAACCGGCTTAGTGCCGGTTTATTCAGTATTAAATGCGGAGAAAGGACTGAAGCAAAATGGCACTTGTTCCATACGTAATTGAACAAACAAACCGCGGCGAGCGTTCTTATGATATTTTTTCACGCTTGCTTAATGACAGAATCATCGTTCTTTCAGACGAAGTTAACGATGCAACGGCAAGCATTGTTGTTGCTCAGCTTCTTTATCTTGAGGGTCAGGATGCAGAAAAGGATATCAGCCTTTATATCAACAGCCCCGGCGGCTCGGTAACCGCAGGTATGGCAATCTATGACACAATGCAGTATATCAAGTGTGATGTTTCAACAATCTGCATCGGTATGGCTGCTTCAATGGGTGCTTTTCTGCTTTCATCAGGTGCAAAGGGCAAAAGATATGCCCTGCCCAACAGTGAAATTATGATTCACCAGCCTCTCGGCGGTGCAAGAGGTCAGGCAACAGAAATCAAGATTGTTGCAGACCATATCCTCAAGACCAGAGAAAAGCTCAACAGAATTCTTGCAGAAAACACAGGCAAATCCAGTGACGAAATCGCAAGAGACACTGAAAGAGATAATTACCTTACCGCACAGGAAGCGATGGAATACGGTCTTGTTGACAAGGTTATTGCTCACAGATAAAAATTCAAAGAGCAAATAATTCCCCTTAAGGAGGCATATTATGCCCAGAGATGACGAAAGAAGAGATAAGCCGCTTATAACCTGTTCGTTCTGCCGCAAAACGCAGGATCAGGTTGATAAGCTTATCGCAGGCCCTAACGTATATATATGCAACGAGTGCGTTGACCTTTGCTGCTCAATCATTGAATCTGAGCCGTCAAAGGGCAAACGCAGCGATTTTAACGTTGATTCACTGCCCAAGCCTCACGAAATCAAAACAAAGCTTGACGAATACGTAATCGGTCAGGAAGCGGCAAAAATTGCGCTGAGCGTTGCTGTTTATAACCATTATAAGAGAATCGGCAGCAAGGGTGACACTGAGGTTGAAATTCAGAAGAGTAACATTCTGATGCTTGGCCCCACGGGCGTCGGCAAAACAATGCTTGCCCAGACTCTTGCCAGAATACTTGACGTGCCTTTTGCTATTGCCGATGCTACAACTCTCACTGAGGCAGGTTACGTTGGTGAAGACGTTGAAAACATTCTGCTCCGCCTTATTCAGGCGGCTGATTTTGATATCGAGCGTGCAGAAAGAGGCATAATCTACGTTGATGAAATTGATAAGATTGCCAGAAAGAGCGAGAATCCTTCAATTACCCGTGACGTAAGCGGTGAAGGCGTTCAGCAGGCACTTCTTAAGATAATTGAAGGCACGGTTGCAAACGTTCCTCCTCAGGGCGGCAGAAAGCATCCTCAGCAGGAGTTTATTCAGGTTGACACGTCTGATATCCTCTTTATCTGCGGCGGTGCATTTGACGGCCTTGAGAAGATTATCGAAAAAAGAACGGGCGGTTCAACCCTTGGCTTTGAAGCTCCCGTCAGAAGTAAGTCAGAGCTTGCGCAGGAAAACCTTATCGCAAAAACAATCCACCAGGATATCGTTAAATTCGGCATTATCCCTGAACTTGTGGGCAGACTTCCCGTTATCACAACTCTTGAAGAGCTTGACAGGGATTCACTTGTTCAGATTCTCACAACGCCTAAAAACGCCATTGTCAAGCAGTATAAAGAGCTGTTTAACCTTGACGGCGTTGAGCTTGAGTTTGACGAAGGCGCTCTGAACGCAATTGCCGAAAAAACGCTTGAAAAGAAAACAGGCGCAAGAGGTCTGCGTTCGATTATTGAAAAAACGCTGTTGCCTGTTATGTATGACGTGCCGTCAGATTCAACTGTTGAAAGAGTATGCATCACGGCGGCTTGCGTTAATGACGGAGCTCAGCCTATAGTTGAGCGTGACCCTAACCGTAATAAAAAGGTTAAGATTTCACCTCCGCCTAAAATCACAAAACCCAGACACGTTGTTTAAAAACGAACTCCCGAAGCCGTTATGACTTCGGGAGTTTTTTCATCTTGTAACCTTTTTAATCCAGTTATATCTGTTAACCTTGACGTAGGCAACAATGCATTTGAGCACTTGGTCTGATTTAAGACAGGCGAAAGTTACCCAAACGGGGAATTTGAAAACGAATGCGCTCAGTGCGGAAAGCGGCAAAACAATCAGCCACATAAATATAAAGTCGTTTTTAAGAACAAACGACGTGTCGCCGCCGCCCGAAACTATTCCGCAAAGGGCAGGGGCTTCGTATGCAGTGCCGATAACCGTTACGGAAAGCACCCATATGAATTGGTTGGTTATTTTATATGTTTCGGGTGTGGCGTTATAAAAATCAATAATCAAACCTTTGCAAATAAGGAGAATGGCGCTTGAGATAACGCCGAGGGCAAGGAATATGAGCTGAAGTCTGCGGCTTCTGCTTTTAATAAGCTCAAGCGAGCCGCCTTCGCCGATGGTTTTGCCTATAAGCACGCAGGCAACGTTGCCCGAGGCATAGGCAACAACCGTTGCAATCTGAAAAATTGTGGTTGCAATGCTGTTGGCGGCAATTGCGCTTTCAACAAGTCTGCCGATTATTGCGCCCTGCACGCTCATTGCAATGCCCCAGGAAAGGCTGCTCATCATCAGCGGTGAGCCTGTTTTGAAGAAATCGCGGAACATCGGCTTGTCTGTTCTGAAAAGCTCAGCAAGGCAGAATTTCAGCTTTTTATCAATTGCAAAGGTGTAAACAACAACAACCGCAAACTCAATGGCTCTTGCAGCAAGGGTTGCAACCGCGGCGCCTCTGACACCCATTTCAGGCATACCGAGCTTGCCGTTAATAAGCGCATAGTTGAGAAGAATATTTATTCCGAAAGAGGAGAGCGAAACGTAAAAGCCGATTTTAACCGTTTCAACACTTCTGAGAATTGCAAGCAACACTGTTGTGAGTGCATATAATATATATGTATATTTTATAATATCAAGATATTCAACAGCTTGTGCGATTACGGCTTCCTTGTCTGTAAAAAGGCGAATAACGGTTTCGGGCATGAACGCACATAAAAGCGTAACAGTAACAGCAAAAACAAGGCTTACCCAAACACTGACCGCAGAAACGGATTTGATATTCTTTTTATCGTCTTTGCCCCAATACTGTGAGGCAATAACCGTCATACCGTTGCAGGTGCCCGTTACCGCCATCATCAGCAAAAACTGAATGTTGTTGCAGATTCCAACGCCGCTGAGGGCGGTTTCACTGTAAGCTCCCATCATAATCGAGTCGGCAAGGTTAACGCCGTAAACAACAAGATTCTGGAACGCCAGTGTCAGCGTCATTGTGAAAAAAGCTTTGTAAAAATCCTTATCTTTTATTCTATTCGACATAATATCACCTGTTAAAAGTATATCACCGCAAAACGCCAAAAACAACACCAAATAACAGATAAACTATATAACTTTAATTTATATTCTTATTGAGAACTAAAACTTCACATACAGTGTTATAATGATTAAAAAAGGGGGGCTGAAAGATGAACGTTTATGATTTTGATAACACGATATATGACGGCGAATCGGTGCTTGATCTGTTTAAATTCTACATTAAAAAAGACCCGAAACTTCTCAAGGAGGTTCCGTGGGTCACAAAAGCGGCGTTCAGATATAAGTCGGGCAAAATGACTCTTGACGATGCTCTTGTTGATTATAAGGACAGGGTTGAGAAATTGAGCAAAACCATAGAGGATTTAGAGAGAAACGTTGTTGAATTCTGGGATATAAACTGTGTTAAGATAAAACCGTTTTATCTTAAGCAACGTAAGGAAGACGACGTTATTGTGTCTGCCTGCCTTGATATAATTATGGTTGAGATTTGTAAAAGGCTCGGCATAAAGAATTTTATTGCATCTGAAACCGATATGGAAAACCACAAGCTTGTCAGCTTTTGTTTCAGAGAAAACAAGGTGAAGGCATTTAAAGCAAAATACCCCGATGCAGTTATTGAAAATTTTTATACGGATTCGCTCAACGATAAACCGCTTATCGACCTTGCACAAAACGCATATCTCGTTAAAGGAAACGTAATAACAAAAATCAAATAATAAACAGGCTTGCAAAGGTAACGTCCGATGCAAGCCTGTTTTGTTTCAGTTATATTTTCTTGACCACGCATAAGGCGTGAATATCATAAGCATGGGAATCAGCTCAAGTCTGCCTGCGAGCATATCAAAAGAGAGCACGATTTTGCTCAGAATTGAAAAATGAGCAAAATTGCCTGCAGGGCCGACTGCACCGAGACCCGGGCCGATATTGCCTATACAGGCGATTACCGAGGTGACGGTTGTGGTTAAATCTCTGCCGTCAAGAGCAATAACAAAAGCGGATATCGCAAGAACAATGACGTATGTTGCAAAGAAAACGGAAACGCCCTTAACAACGGGTTCTTCAACCGCTTGTCTGTCAACCTTAACCGTTTCAACGCTTCTGGGGTTGATTGCTTTTTTGATATCTCTCATACCGCTCTTAACAAGAATCATAAGGCGTGAGACCTTGATGCCGCCGCCCGTTGAACCTGCGCACGCACCGATAAACATAAGAAAAACCAAAGTGAGCTGAGCTATAATAGGCCACGTGCTGAAATCGGTTGATGAGAAGCCTGTTGTTGTTATGATGGATGCAACATTGAAGAACGAATATCTGAAAGCACTGCCGACGGAGTAGTTGCCGGCTATAAGAGACAGAGCGATTATAACAACTGCGCCTGCAACAATGCCAAGATAGCAGCGAAGCTCTTCGCTCTTTAAAGCCTGCTTGAACCTGCGTATCAGAAGCAGATAAAAAAGGTTGAAGTTTATGCCGAAAAGAAGCATAAACACGCCTATAACAATTTCAGTATAAACGCTGTTATAGCCTTCAATGCTGCTATTGAGGATTCCGAAACCGCCTGTGCCTGCTGTGCCGAACGCATTGCAAAGGCAGTCAAACAAAGGCATTCCGCCTGCCCAAAGAATAACAACCATAATCGCTGTCATTCCGCAATAAATTCCGTAAAGGATTCTTGCGGAAGCGCCGATTTTGGAAACAAGCTTGCCTACGGTGGGGCCGGGAACTTCGGCTCTCATTATGTGCATTGATGAGCTTTCGGTTTTTGGCATAATTGCAATAACAAAAACAAGAATGCCCATGCCGCCTATCCAATGGGTGAAACTTCGCCAGAACAGAAGGCTTCTGGGCAAAGTTTCTATGTTCTGAAGAATGGTTGAGCCTGTTGTTGTGAAGCCTGAAACAGTTTCAAAAAAAGCATCGATAAAATTCGGAATTCCGCCGCTCAGATAGAAAGGAAGAGCGCCGAAAAGCGACATAAACACCCATGTGAACGCAACTATTACATAGCCTTCTTTGGCATAAATGCTTCTGTCTTTCGGCTTTTTGCGGACAGAAAGCAGACCTGTGACGGTCAGCGCGGCAATTGTTATTGCAAACGATGCAAGTGCGCCGTCGCTGTAAATAACCGAAACTATGGCGGGCAACACAAGCAGAATTGCTTCAACAAGCAGAATTCTGCCTATACTATAACTGATAATTTTATAATTCATAAACGAACTCCGCTGAAATCACACAAAAATATCGTGAAGGTCTTCAATAATACTGTTTGCGGTAACAACAACAATGCTGTCACCTGCCTTCATAACGTCATTGCCGGCAGGGAAGATAACTTTGCCGTTGCGCATTATGCTGGCTATGAGCAGGTTGTTTCTGAGGTTGAGATCCTTGAACGGAATATCAATGTAACCTGCGTTTTCTGGCACAATGAATTCTGCCGCCTCAACCTTGCCGTTAACCAGCTTGTGAAGAGTCTGTATCTGTGAACTGTAAGCGGAATTCTGCAAGGCTCTTACGTAACGCGTTACAATGTTACCTGCAACAATCTGCGGCGATACGATGGTTTCAAGACCGATATCGTTGAGAATGGAGAAAGAATGGCGGTTAACCTTGGTTATAACCTTGTTAACACCTTTTGATTCAGCATACATTGAAAGAATGATGTTTTCTTCGTCAATGCCTGTGAGCGCAACAAGGGCATCCTGCAGGTCAAGCCTCTGTTCATCAAGAATTTCCTGGTCGGTGCCGTCACCGTGAATAACCGTTACGTCGGGCAGGGTGTCGCTTAAATTGTAGCAACGGGTTTCGTCCTGCTCAATAAGCTTAATGTTTCTGCCTGTATCGGAAAGCAGTTTTGACAGGTAATAACCTATTCTGCCGCCGCCGATAATCAAAACGTTTTTGACCTTGTGTTTATGAACTCCGTAATGCCTGAGGAAGGATGCAAGCTCGGAACGCTTGCCTGTGATGTTAACAACGTCATCACATTTAAGAACAAAGTCACCTGAGGGTATAACAACGTCATCACCGCGCAGAACAGCGCAGACGATAACCTTTGATTTGTGCCTTTTGCGTAAATCGTGAATAGCAACGTCGCAAAGAGCTGTGTCTGAATGGATACGGAAACTGGCAATTTCAACCTTGCCGCGTGCAAATGCGTCAATGTGAGCTGCAGCGGGGAAACGGATAATTCTTGAAATTTCGTTAGCCGTTTCGTATTCCGGGTTAATTGTCAGGTTAATGCCGAGTTCCGTGAGCAAAAATTGATGCTGGTTTGCATAGTCCGGGTTACGAACCCTTGCGATTGTGTGTTCCGTGCCCATTTTTTTTGCGGTCAGGCAGGCGAGTATGTTAAGCTCATCAGATGCGGTTGCCGCAATAATGAGCTTTGCTTTTGAGGCACCTGCTTCTTCAAGCACCTCGCAGCTTGCTCCGTTGCCGCAAATACCCATAACGTCATATGCGTCAACGGCGGAAACAACCTTTTCTCTTTTAGTGTCAATAACAGCAACGTCGTGACCTTCTGCAACAAGCTGCTTGGTCATTGTTGTGCCCAATCTGCCTTGACCTACAATAATGATATTCATAAATGAACCTCCCGGTTGGAGCTGTTGATTAAATCAGTTTTTGTTTTCTGCTTTTTTCCATTCTTTGTAAAGGAAGAAAAGAGGAATAAAGATAAGAACGGCAATTGCGGCAGCTGCAAGATAAATGTGCGGAGCCGGAATTGTTGTTGCAGCACCGTATTCGTTGGTATAGGTGCCGACTGCAACTTTTTCAATGATGTAAGCTGAAATTCTGGGGCCGATAACCATAGGAAGCAGAACAGAGAAAATCATTCTGATACCCTGAAGCTGACCTGCTTTGTCTTCGGGTGTGAAGTCACGCACAGCGGCGCCGAGAAGAATCATAAGAAGACCGTAGCCGGCAAGACCGAGAAGAGCTGTTACGGCAAACCAAACGATGTTTTTGCCTGCAAAATATACAAGTGAAAGACCGATAACAAAAAGAAGTGAGCAGGGGAATGCGATTTTTGCTTTGCCGAACTTGTCGATTGAAACGTAAAGGAAAACAAAAAGAGCAATGATTGCAACAAGGGCAACAGCGGCTATGATTATCTGATAAATGGGAGTTGTTTTGAGTGTTCCCATATCAATGTAGTTGCCGACGTAGATGAAAAGATAGGGGAAGAATACCTGACTTGCAATTGAGAAAACGCCCATGCTTGCAAGTGAAAGATAAAGAGATTTGTTGTTTTTGATAACGGAGGGTCTGAAACCGTAGATAAGGCATTCAAAGAAGTTTGCGCTTGTTTTAACGCCGTTTCTTGAATCTTTGATGCTGAACAAACCGATAACACCGCAAGCGGTAACAAGCAGACCGAGACCGATAAAGCAGGGAGCATAGCCGAATTTGCCTGAAAGAGCACCGAAAGCAGCAGTAACTATTACCATGGCGGCAACGGGGAGAATAGCAAGAATGGTTTCTGTTTTTGTGCGGTTTGACGTGTCAGTAACGTCTGTAACCCAGGCGTTGAAAGCGGCGTCGTTACTTGTTGAACCCATAAAGGTCATAATGCAGTCCATTATGATAACAACAGTGATTGTTGCGGGGATAGCGGCTTTTGCGGATGTGCCCATAATTTTTGACATTATTTCGGGGTTGATAAAAGCAAAGGACATAACGGTGAAGCCCCAAACAATGTAGCCCGAACAGATAAAGATTTTTCTTTTGTTGAGCTTATCACTTAAGCTGCCCATAAAAAGAGTTGTGAGAACAGCTGTAACAGAGCTTGCGGCAACCATATTTGCAATATCATTGGCGTTGCCGCCGACAACGTTGAAAAGATAGGTGTTGAAGAAGTTGTTTTCAACCGCCCAGGCAACCTGACCCATAAAACCGAAAAGGAGCAGATTCAAAAGCAGGGGCAGACCGAGTTTTTTGCTGTTTTTGGGTTTGGCGTTGGCTTTATTATTACTCAAATTGGTTTTTTTGGTTTTTTCCATATTATCGTCCTCCGTGTTTTTCGATAAGTTTTTTGATTGCGAATCCTGCGGCGGCAACTCCGCCGATTGCAAGCGCGGAATAGCCGAGAATATGCATATTGATAACCTGCCTGTCAGAGAAATTTCTCATAACAGGGCCAAGGCATTCGCATTTAAGACCGAAATCCTTGAAATGCTTAAGCTCCTGCGTAAAGGTTGAAAGGTCGTTTTCATCAAGCGTAACAAGCCTTACGCAGCTTTTGCATCCGTCTGTATATGCTCTGAAGCCTGCGGTTTTGTGCTGGGCAAGGAAGATGCCGTCAACAAAGCCGCTCATATCGTTGAGGTGGTCGTGGCCGAAGAACGCTCCGAGCACGCCGCCGACCTTTTTCCAGCTTGCAAACTGACCGCTGTTAACGTCGGGCGAGCAGGGGCCTTCGCCCAGATAACCCGTTGCGCCTTTTTTGAGAACGTAGCGGTTTTTGCTGTGAACGCCGTAACCCTTGGCTGACCACGGAAGTTCCCAAAGACGAGCCTTGCGCATAAGCTGATATTCTTCAGGCACGGGATTATGCTGAAAAACAAAAGACGGCATCGGCTTGCCGCCGTTAAGCTCTTTGAGCTTTGCGCTTTCACGCTCAAACCATCTTATCTGGTCGTGATGAACGTAATCGTAATGCGAAAGCGAACGGTCACAGCAAACGTTGTTTGAATCGATGAACCAGAGGCAGAACTTGGGTGTTTCACCGTCAGAGGAATAAATAAAGTCTTTCCAGTTGGCGGCACCCGTGATTTCAGGCTCTTCATTTCTTGTTATGCAACCGTATGTGTTGCGGTATATCTCAACAATTTCGTGCTCAAGACCGTGGTCGTGCTCGTGGTTGCCGAGAACGAGCGCGTAAGGAATGTTTCTGTTGATTATCGGCTCACAGACTGCAATCAGCATTTTTCTGAATTCTTCCGTGCCTTTTTCGGCAAGAACGTAGTCATCACAGTTATCGCCGAGCAAAACGCAAAGGTCGGGCTTGTATTCATCAAGAGCCGCGTGCATAAGCTTGCGCATATCCTTGAAGTTGGGGCTGGTTCTGAAATCGCCCGTTTCGTGGATATCGCCGAAGAGAAGAATTTTAAATTTTCCGTTGTTAAATTTCAGTTTCATATTTTTCACCTTATGCATAATTGAGAGCAACGGCAAGAAGCATCAGACCGATGGAAGCAATGCCTTCAAGCGCAAAGAGCTTCCATGAGAATTTGAGCCATTTGCCGTAAGAAACGTTAACAAGACCTATGGCAATAATCATAATGCCGCTTGTGGGATAAAGCAGGTTTGTGAAACCGTCACCAAGGCAGAATGCAAGAGTAACGCTCTGCTCCGTAACGCCAACCATATCAGCAAGCGGAAGAACGATTGGCATAATGAGAAAAGCTTTTGCCGTGCCGCTGCCGACAAAGAATTCAAGAAAAACAATAAATGCAAAAAGCATCAGTATTGCCGTGTAAGGCGACATACCTTTGATGAGGTTGTAAACAAAGTTGAGGATTGTGGGGATGATGTTTCCCTGGTCGAGAATATATGTAATTGAGAGAATGATGAGAATAAGCGGAATAATAGGTGCAACGGTCTTGATGCCGTCACCGAAAGAGCGTGCAAGCTCTTTGCCTCTGAGCCCTGAAAATCTGCCGGCAAGAAAACCGCCGAGCGCAAAAAGAATTGCCATGGCAGGCATTGAAATCATACCCTCTGTTTTGGCGATGAAGTCAATAACTATGCCTGCAAGCACACAGCAAAGGCAGATTATGAATGCTTTTGCCGCTTTTTTTGTTTTAGGGTCGGATAAAACCGAAAGGTTATCGTCGAGCTTATATTTTTCTCTTAATGCGATGTCAGTTTCGTAGCAGAGAGATTTCTTCGGGTTTTTCTCAATTCTTTTTGCGTAAAAAGTCATAAAACCTGCAAGAATTGCATAAACAACCGCAAAAACAAGAAGTCTGAATCCGAGACCCGAAAAAACGGGAATGCCGGCAAGCCTTTGCACTGTTGCAACGTTAAAAGGGTTAAACGTTGCGGCTGTGAAGCCGAATGCGATGGAGATAAGGCTCATACCCAGACCGACAAAGGAATCCCAGCCGAGTGCGAGCGAAATTGCAACCGCAATAGGAACGAGAGTTACCGATTCTTCAAGAATACCTGCCGTTGAGCTTAAAATCATACAGGCAAGAATCATCAGGTTAAGCAACAGGTATTTTTTGTTGCCGAACTTTTGGATTATAACAGCCATTATGTACTTGAGAATTCCGCATTTATCAAGAATCAGAAACGTGCCGCCGATGATTGTTATAAAAAGAATGATTGCTACACCCGTTAATGCGTTGCTTGTTGTGAAAACAAGAAAAGGGGCAAGGAAAATCTTCCATATTTCAAGCTTTTCGTTGGTGGGGGTGTAGGTGCCGTTAATTATGTTGCCGTTTGAATCAAGCTCATAAACACCGCGCGGCATAACCTGGGTCAGCACACCTGCAAACGCCATAATCGCCATCAGCAGAATGCAGATGATTACGATGGTTTTTTTGTTAAGCGAAATGCCTGTCTGCACCGCTTCTTTTGAGGTTATGTCTGCTTTGTGCGGTTTTGAAGAAGTTTTTGATTTGGATTCTTTTTTGGTGATATCCGCCATACTTTCTCTCCTATGGAAATTTTATCTTAAACTGTATTATAACATATATAATAATATTTGCAACAAAAATATATTTTTTACACCTATTGTGAAAAGTGTTGTTTTGTGATAAAATATTTGAAAAAGCAACAGAAAGAGGTTGTTAAATTGAAAAAATTAATTGCATTCATTCTTGCTGCGGCAATGCTGTTCTCCCTCTGCGCTCCTGCTGTTTATGCAGAAGGTCAGGCAGACGAGGGCTGTGACTGCGGCGTATTGCCCACAATCTACGTTGGCCCTTTGGGTAACACGGATATTTACGCTTACCCTGATACGGAAAACGAAAAAACACTTTTCAGACCCGATACGGGTGCGATTGTCAAAATAGTTGTCGGCATTCTGCCTGCACTTATGTGGCTTCTGGCAACAAACGATTATGACAGCTTCGGCGATGCGCTTATCAAAGTTGTTAACAGCACAATGGGCGATATGCGTCTTGACGGCAACGGCAATTCTCTGCCTCACGTTGACGTTAAAATCGAGCTTCCCACCGAAACGTCACACAAAGTGGGCGAAAGCTATTATTTCAACTATGACTGGCGCCTTGACCCCGTTGAGGTTGCAGACCAGTTTAATGAGTTTGTTCAGCACGTCAAAAAGCTTACGGGTCATGATAAGGTTAATCTCAGAGCATCTTCAATGGGCGGCGTTGTAACTATGGCATATTTCAAGGAGTATGGCTACGGTGACGTTGACGCCTGCATTTTCCAGTGCTGTCCCATTCTCGGCACATCAATGGCGGGTGACCTTCTCTGCCGTAAGCTCGTGCTTGAACCGCGCGCACTCCTTGACTTCGGAATTGAC
>JAZNDY010000040.1:0-2939 GCA_045588295.1 Acutalibacteraceae bacterium | reverse complement strand
TGCCGATAAGAGTTCTGTAAAGAACGGCGGCAAACGCATAAATATCCGTCCACGTACCCTGCTGACCGTCAAAGCCGTACTGCTCAATAGCGGCGTAGCCGTCATAAAGCTGGCTGTTGAGGTCGCTGCGTGCCGTTCTTGCCGCGCCAACGCAGAAGCCTGTTATTTTGATTTTGCCGTCTGTGCCGATAACAAGCGTTGAGGGCGAAATACCTCTGTGGATAATTGCCGCTGAATGAAGCGAGCCAAGGGCGGAAAGAACGGGCATAAGAAGCTGCCTTGCTCTCTCCCAAGAGATGTAACCCGTGCTGCTTCTGAGCAGAAAATCACGCAGGGTTATGCCTTCAAAATGGTCATATATCGCATAAGAAGTGCCGAAATCCTCAACAACGTCGTTAACGCTGATAAGGGCGGAATGGCCTTTCATACGCGCAAGCTTCGTCCACATTTCTTCAAAGCTTCTGCGAAGGTCTTTGAATACGTTTTCGCTGCCTCGCATAACTTGAAGGGTCAGGTTGGAGGTTGAGCGGATTGTGAACGAATCGGGAATGAATTCACGAATCTTGATTGCCTTTTTTTCAATAAGATCCCAGCCGATGTAGGTTGCGCCTTCGCCGTTATACTCAAGCATCTTGCCCACCATATAGCGGTTGGCAACAACTGTTCTGACGGGCAGATAAGGTGAAATCTGGGTTGAATCGGCATAATATCCGCAGTGAGGACATTTTCTTGCGTCGCCGATTTCGCGCATACAGCTCATGCACAGATTATCTGAACTAATCATACGGGTTCTCCTTGTAAATTCAAATAATGCATCAAAATGCAATAAATCATTGTAATAATATCAAATAGTTTTCTTTTTGTCAATGAAGTTAACATTATTGTAATCTTTATTGTCAAATTGTTTAATAAAAACTTTTATATTTTGTTACAAAAGTGACCAAAAAGCTCTTGAAAACAGCATACATTATTGTTATAATTAAATAAATATAATTGAGGGAGGTGTGCGCTGTGGCGGCAAAAAACAAAAAAGGCGGTTATGACCCCAATATTCCGCTTTACCTTTTTCACGAAGGAACAAACGCCAAGGCTTATGAATTTCTCGGAGCGCACCCATGCGAAAACGGCGCGGTGTTCAGAGTGTGGGCACCGAATGCGGCAAGGGTTTACGTCAGCGGCAGCTTCAACGGCTGGCAGCCATACAGTAACCCGCTGCAAAAAATCAGCCATGGAGTGTGGGAATGCCGTGTTGACGGCGTTCAACGCTACGATTCATATAAGTTTATGATTGAAACGGGCGACGGCAGAACGCTTTATAAGTGTGACCCGTTTGCTTTCCACACAGAAACCAGACCTGCCAACGCTTCAAAAATTTACGGCATCCACAGTTTTGAATGGACAGACAAAAAGTGGCTCAACAAACGCAAAAAAGCAAACGTTTATGAGTCACCTGTCAATATTTATGAAGTTCACGCAGGCTCGTGGCAGGCATATGACGACGGCAATCCGCTCCCTTACAGAGAGCTTGCGGACAGGCTTGTGCCTTATGTCAAAGAGATGGGTTACACCCACATTGAGCTGCTTCCCATAACGGAGCATCCGTTTGACGGCTCGTGGGGTTATCAGGTAACGGGATATTTTGCTCCGACCTCACGCTTCGGCACACCCGAGGATTTTGCATATTTTGTTAACAAGGCTCATAATGAGGGCATCGGCGTTATTCTTGACTGGGTGCCCGCGCATTTTCCGAAGGATGCTTTTGCGCTTGATGAGTTTGACGGCACACCCTGTTATGAATATTCCGATTCGCGTAAGGGTGAGCATCTTGAGTGGGGCACAAAGGTGTTTGATTACGGCAAGCCTGAGGTGCAAAGTTTTCTTGTTTCGAGCGCGATGTTCTGGATTGATAAATTCCACGTTGACGGTTTGCGTGTTGATGCCGTTGCTTCAATGCTTTATCTTGATTACGGCAGAGAAGAGTTTGTTACCAATTCTTACGGCGGCATTGAGCATCTTGAAGCCGTGGCGTTTCTTAAAAAGCTGAATGAATCGGTCTTCAGAGAGCACGGCGACGTTATGATGCTTGCGGAAGAAAGCACAATGTGGCCGATGGTATCCAAACCGACTTATATGGGCGGCCTCGGCTTTAATTTCAAGTGGAATATGGGTTGGATGAACGACTGCCTCAAATATTTTGCACTTGACCCGATTTACAGAAAATCCAACCACAGCAAGCTGACTTATACTTTTGCTTATGCAAACGCAGAAAATTACGTGTTGCCGATTTCGCATGATGAGGTTGTTCACGGCAAATGCTCACTCATCAACAAAATGCCCGGCACTTACGAAGAAAAGTTTGCAGGTGTGCGCTCATTCCTTGGTTTTATGATTTCTTATCCCGGCAAGAAACTGCTGTTTATGGGCAGTGAATTCGGTCAGTTTATTGAATGGAACTATAACCAGCCTCTTGATTGGCTTTTGCTTGGTTACGATTCTCATAAGCAGCTTAAGAATTACGTTTCTCAGCTCAACAAATTTTATGCCGCCAACGCCCCGTTCTGGGAGGCGGATTACAGCAACGACGGTTTCGGATGGATAATCGGCGATGACTGTGATAACTCCGTTCTTGCATATCTTCGCAGAGATAAAAGCGGCAACGAAATTATCGCAGTGTGCAACTTCACCGGTGTTACAAGGCAGAAATACCGCATAGGCGTTTCAAAAGAAGGCACTTACAGAGTTGTGTTCAGCTCTGCGTTGCCCGAATTCGGCGGCAGAAACGAAAGCACCGTCGGTTCGGTCAAAGCAAAAAAGATTCCCATGCACGGTTATGATTACAGCAT
Source organism: Acutalibacteraceae bacterium (assembly GCA_045588295.1). GTDB lineage: Bacteria > Bacillota > Clostridia > Oscillospirales > Acutalibacteraceae > CAG-177. The sequence continues at coordinate 96 of JAZNDY010000040.1, read as the reverse complement.
TGAGCTTGATATTGAGGGCTTGAGCTGTATGTATATAAAAAATTCTTCAAGAAAGAAGAAAACAACTTAATCAAATCTTCAGGGTGCGGCACCCGC
>JAZNDY010000039.1:0-5794 GCA_045588295.1 Acutalibacteraceae bacterium | reverse complement strand
TGCTATAATTAGATTAATAATAGGCATTTATACCCATCAAAAAACGAGGAGGCTTGTTTATGGCAGTCAGAAAAAGCAAGATTATTCCGAGAGCGAAGTTTCCCGAGCAGGTAGGCATCGATTCTCATGAGATAAAGGCACTTATTGACGATTTTGACCGCAGCGGCATCGAGGTTCATTCAATGATGCTTATGCGCAAGGGCAAGGTTGCGTTTGAAGCATACAGACACCCTTTTAATCCGCAGACGCCCCACGTTATGTATTCCGTAAGCAAAAGCTTCACCTCAATCGCAATCGGCTTTGCCGTTGAAGAAGGGTTGCTGACCCTTGATACAAAGGTTATTGACCTTTTCCCCGAATACAGACCCAAAAAATATGACGAAACGCTTGAAACGATGACTGTTTTTCACCTGCTCACAATGACTGCAGGCAAAGACGTAAGCCTTTTGAGCGACAAAACAAAAGATAAATGGGTCAAGGATTTCTTTGCCGCAAAATGGGCGTTCAAACCGGGTCAGAGCTGGCGTTATATAAGCGAAAACACCTATCTTTGCAGCGTTATCATCAAAAAGCTGACGGGCGAAGGTCTTATAGATTATCTCACGCCCAGACTTTTCAAGCCTCTGGGCATTGACCGCAGACCGTTTTGGGAAACCGACCCTCAGGGCATCGAAGCAGGCGGTTGGGGGCTGTTCTTAACAACTGATGAGCTTGCAAGATTTATGCTCTGCCTCCATAACAAAGGCAAGTATGCAGGCGTTCAGGTTATTCCCGAATGGTATATCGAAGAAGCAACCAAAAAACAGGTTCGCAACGACGTTAACGTTGACCGTGATTCAATTTGCGGTTACGGCTATTTCTTCTGGCGCAACGCATTCAAAAACAGCTACAGGGCAGACGGAATGTTTTCTCAGTTCGGCATCGTGCTTGAAGATTATGACGCGGTTCTTGTTTTCAACTGCAGTGAGGTTCTTGAGCAGAAAACTCTGGACGCAATCTTCCGCCACGTGCCCCATATGTTCATAAAACCCAAGCGTTTCAAACCCAACGACGGTTATGATTATGACGAGCTGGAGCTTTCACCGATTGAGCCCTTGCGTCCCGCCCCCAGAAGTGTTGTTGAAAAATTCATTGACGGCAAAACAATCAGGTTTATCAAAAACCCCTTGCTCAACGCAGTCGGTTTTCCGCTTTCAATGCTTCCGCTTGCCAGCGTCTATATGTCGGCAAACAAAGCAGGTAACATCGATAACGTTGTTCTTCGCTTCGGTGAGGATGAGTGCACGATGACCTGGGACGAAGGCAAAGAGCACAACACAATCACCTGCGGTATGGACGGCGAATACAGACAAAGCCAGATCCATCTCGGCAGCATTGATTTCACCGCTGTAAGCTCTGCAAGATGGGTTGCAGACGATTCGCTTCAGATAAGAATGCGTCCGCTTGAATCCGTTGCAGAAAGAATAATAACCCTCACTTTCAAGGGCAACGGCGTTACCCTTGTGCCTGAGAGCAACCCGTCGCTCTCAACCGTTGCAAGCGGTCTGAGAGGCACGGTTGAGCAATTCATCTCCATTGACGCTCTTGCCCAGCTCGGCGGCAAAGCCGTTATGAAGCTTGACAAGGTGCTTGAAGCTCCCATTCCCGGCAAAATAAACTGATTCCGTTCAGAGGTAAATATGGCAACAGAACGCAAAAAAACAGATAACACCGCTGAAAGCCGCAGCTCAAACAAGATTGTTGCTGCGGTGGGTATTCTGATTGCCGTAATCACCTTGCTGACGGTGTTTTTAATTGCAAAAGACCATATTTTTATGGCTGCAGCCCGAAGCGCCGTTACCGATTCCGATTTTGACACGGCAGAAAATTTTGCCGCTCTTTGTTCAGGCGAAGATGCCGAGGTTTTGAGCAAATATATAGCGCTCAGGCAAGAAATCAGCAACGATTACGTTGCGCTCAGAACAGATTTTGACCGCGGCAAGGTTGAGCGCTGGCAAAAAACCGCCGCAGAAATCAAAAACAGCGGTGTTTCGCTCGGCAATGAAATTGACGTTCAGGTTGCAGGTCTTTCCGCCAAGCTTGACGCTATCTGCGCCGCTCTTGCGGAATATGACACCCTGCGCCCCACGGTGCTGGATCTTTTTGATATTTTCAACGAAACAAACAGGCTTTACAGCAAGGATGCAAACGGCTCAAAAACGGTTTTCACCATTTCAGACGAGCTTGCAACCGTTCTTAACTGGGAAGAATCAGCCTGGGTGCTTGATAATTTTCTTGCAAGAACGCCCAACGGCGAAAAAATGTATCTTTTTGCTTATTTTGTCAAGGAAGCACAGGGCGAAGCCGTTGACCTGCGTGAATCCGTTCTTAATTTTGCTCATCAGGGCTATGACCTGAACGCGCAGATAAGAGTTACGGGCGACATTCACCGCACTTTTCCCTCAATCCGTAACAGCGACGGCTCAACGGTCAACCTCCAGCAAAAAGAAACCTATGAAGAATGTATGTACCGCGGTATGTGCGCCGAGCTGACCGAAACCCTCGGCGAATACTCAGTTGGCGAATAAACAAGGCTTTATCTGCAAAACAAATGAATTTTTTCAGTTTAAGTAAATAAAATTTGAAATAATACAGATTGACAGATAAAATATTAGTTGCTATAATATTCGATGTTAAAGGGGAGTAGCTTAAAGGCTCCGCCAAGTGATTGTCAACAGCCGTTGCTTTGTGCATCTGGCAATCACCCATTTATGGAAGCAAGACCTTTGACAGAGAAAAATTCTCTGTCAGGGTCTTTTTTATATGCATTTTTTCTGTTAGAGAATTTTACAAAAGAAATGTCAGAAAGGAATGAAAAACAAGATGAAGTTCTATCTGGAACAAATCAAAGACGTTTTCAGCCACGTTAACAGCTCCGAAAACGGTCTTACTTCTGCCGAAGCTGAAAAAAGGCTTGCCGCAAACGGCAAAAACAAGCTTGCAGAAGGCAAAAAGAAAACCATGTTCAAGCGCGTGCTTGAGCAGCTTTCCGACCCGATGATTATCATTCTCCTTGTTGCCGCCGTTATTTCAGCGGTTACAGAATGGGTTGAAGCAGGCAAAATCGGCGTTCCCACAGACACAATCATCATTCTGGTTGTTGTTATCATCAACACAGTTCTCGGCGTTCTGCAGGAAAGCAAGGCAGAAGCCGCAATTGAAGCGCTGCAAGAGATGTCTGCCGCAACGTCAAAGGTTCTGCGTGACGGCAAAATCCTTTCCGTTCGCAGTGAAGACCTTGTTGTTGGTGACGTTATTCTTCTTGAAGCAGGCGATGCAGTGCCTGCCGACTGCCGCATTTTTGAATGCGCAAGCATGAAGATTGAAGAAGCTGCCCTCACAGGTGAATCCGTTCCCGTCGGCAAGCTGATTGACGTTCTTACCGCAGGCGAAAACGGCGAAGTTCCTCTCGGTGACAGAAAGAATATGGCTTATATGGGCTCTGTTGTTGTTTACGGCAGAGGCAAGGCTGTTATCACCAACACGGGTATGGACACCGAAATGGGTAAAATTGCCGATGCTATCGCTCAGGCAGAAGAGGGTCAGACTCCCCTCCAGATCAAGCTTTCACAGCTTTCAAAAATCCTCACTTACCTTGTTCTGGGCATCTGCGTTGTTCTTTTCGCATTCCAGCTTGTAACCGCTTATCTCGGCAAATCGCTTGACTTCGGCGTTGTTCTTGACAGCTTTATGGTTGCCGTTTCGCTTGCCGTTGCAGCTATCCCCGAGGGTCTTGCAGCCGTTGTTACCATCGTTCTTTCAATCGGCGTTACCAATATGTCCAAGAAGAATGCAATTATCAGAAAGCTCACCGCTGTTGAAACTCTCGGCTGTGCTCAGATAATCTGCTCAGATAAAACAGGCACACTCACACAGAACAAGATGACCGTTGTTGACCATTACGGTGACAATGAAGACCTTATTGCGCAGGCTATGGCTCTTTGCTGCGACGCTTCAATTGATGCTGACGGCGTTGTTACCGGCGAACCCACAGAAGCCGCCCTTGTTTATTATGCAAACGAGCTTGGCATGAACAAGAACGACCTTGTTGCCGCCGCCCCCAGAACAGGCGAAGCTCCCTTTGATTCAGGCAGAAAGATGATGTCCACCGTTCATCAGACTGCAGAGGGCATCGTTCAGTACACAAAGGGTGCGCCTGACGAAATCCTCAAGAAGTGCACAACCGCACTTGTTGACGGCAAAGTTGTTCCTTTCACAGACGAAATCAAAACCGCTATCCTCAGCGATAACAAGAGAATGGCAGATCAGGCTCTGCGTGTTCTTGCCGTTTCTTTCAGAAACTATGATTCAGTTCCTTCGGATTACTCACCCGAAGCACTTGAAAACAACCTCACCTTTATCGGTCTGACAGGTATGATTGACCCTGCCCGTCCCGAGGTTAAGGCAGCTATTGAAGAATGCCGCTCCGCAGGTATCACACCCATTATGATTCCCGGCGACCACAAGGATACCGCCGTTGCCATTGCAAAACAGCTTGGTATTATTGAAGACGATTCCGCCGCAATTACAGGCGCACAGCTTGACGAAATCAGCGACGAAGACTTTGCTGAAGCCGTTAAGGAATTCAGAGTTTATGCCCGTGTTCAGCCCGAGCATAAAACAAGAATTGTCAACGCTTGGCGCGCACAGGGTATGATTACCGCCATGACGGGTGACGGCGTTAACGACGCCCCCTCAATCAAGAGCGCCGATATCGGTGTCGGTATGGGTATCACAGGCACAGACGTTACAAAGAACGTTGCAGATATGGTTCTTGCAGACGATAACTTTGCAACCATCGTTTCCGCTGTTTCAGAAGGCAGAAGAATTTATGACAACATCAGAAAGGCTATCCAGTTCCTTCTCGGTTCAAACCTTTCGGAAGTTCTTTCAATCTTCACAGCAACAATCCTCGGCTTCACAATTCTCAAGCCCGTTCATCTTCTTTTCATCAACCTTGTAACAGACAGTATTCCCGCTCTTGCACTCGGCCTTGAAAAGCCTGAGAGAAACATTATGAACAGAAAACCCAGAAGCAGCAAGGAAGGCATTTTTGCCGGCGGTATGGGCTTTGACGTTTTCTATCAGGGTGCTCTTGTAACAATCCTCACTCTCGCCGCTTTCTTCATCGGCGAATATATTGAGCTTTATCACCACTTCGGCGATTTTGCACAGGCTTGGGCACACTTCCACTTCACAAACATCGCAGACAGCCAGGACGGTATGACAATGGCGTTCCTCACAATGTCAATGTGTGAAATCTTCCATTCATTCAATATGCGTTCGCAGAGAGGCTCCGTTATCGGTATGGCTCTCGGCCAGAAGTCACACAACATTGTTCTTTATGTCGCAATGGTTGCTTCGCTTCTTCTCACAACCGCAATCATCGAAATCCCCTTCCTTGCAGAAATTTTCGGCTTCATCGAAAAAGGCGCAACAGAGCCTGCTCTCACAGCAGCGGAATACGGCATTTCAATCGGTCTTGCCTTCCTTGTAATTCCCATTGTTGAAATCATCAAGGCAATCCAGAGAGCCGCTTCAAAGAAGAAAACAAAATAAGTTAAAACCCGACCTGCAGCGATTCCGTTGCAGGTCTTTTTCTTTAAAAAATGAATGGTTATTGTATTTTAATTTAATGTATGATATTATTTTTCCAGTAATCATTTTGCGGAGGTGGCATATGTTTTCACGCGTTAACAGTATGGGCATATTCGGCATTGACAGCTATATGGTCGGTGTTGAGGTTGACTGCGGT
>JAZNDY010000038.1:0-1668 GCA_045588295.1 Acutalibacteraceae bacterium | reverse complement strand
TTCAAAGGGTGAACTTGTATTTACAAGCCTCGATAAAGAAGCTTTTCCGCTTCTCAGATACCGCACAAGAGATATCTGCATCCTTTCGAGAGAAAAATGCTCCTGCGGCAGAACTCTTATCAAAATGACCAAGCCTATGGGCAGAAGCGATGATATGCTTATCATCAGAGGCGTGAATGTGTTCCCCTCACAGATAGAAACCGTTCTTATCAAAGAAGGTTATTCTTCAAACTATCTTATTGAAGTTGACCGAGAAAACAACACGGATACACTTGTTGTTTACGTTGAGCTTAACCCCGAGCAGTTCTCTGATACCGTCAAAGACCTTACCGCAAAAGAGAAGGCTCTTGCAGGTGCAATAAAAACGATGCTCGGCATCAATCCCAAGGTTCATCTTGTTGCGCCTAAAACCATCACAAGAAGTGAGGGTAAGGCTGTCAGAGTTATTGATAAGAGAAAGCTTCACGATTAATAAGGAGGCATTGAAATGAGCGTTAAACAGATTTCTGTTTTTATTGAAAACAAAAAAGGTAAGCTTGCAGAAGCAACAAGATTCATTGCAGACCACAATATAAATCTCAGAGCGCTTTCGATTGCCGATACACAGGATTTCGGCATTCTGCGCATTATCTGCGATGACCCAAAGAACGCACAGGCTGTTCTTAATGAGGGCGGCTTTATCACAACCGTAACAGACGTTCTTGCCGCTGCAATTTCGGATACTCCCGGCAGTCTTGCAACAATTCTTGAAGTTCTTTCAGATGCGAATGCCGTTGTTGAATATACCTATGCATTCAACTCCTCAAAAGCGGGCGCATATATGATTTTCAGGGTTGACGATAATCAGGTTGCAGCCGCTGCTCTTGCAGGTGCAGGCATCAAAACCGCAAATCAGGAAGATTTGTTTTAATTGAACAACCTATAACGAAACCCCGTATCAGCCAATCGGTTGATACGGGGTGATTTTTATTTGTGATAAAGCTTTTTGGTCTGGTATCTCGGTTCGCAGGTGAGGTTCATACCGATTTTTCTGTAAACGTCGGCATCAACCTGGGAGAGGATAACGGTTGAGTGAGCTTCACAACCCTTGAGCAGTTCAATTGATTCAAGCGCTTTCTTTGCAACGGGGTTTGTGTTTGCACTCATTGAAAGAGCGATAAGCGTTTCGTCAGAATGGAGTCTGGGGTTATGACCTTTAAGAATGCCTGTTTTAAGCTCCTGAATAGGTTCAATTATTGAGGGGGCAATCATAAGCAAATCTTCGGGCAGGCCCGCAATAGCCTTTGAAGCGTTGAGCAATGCGGCAGAAGATGCACCCAGAAGGTTTGACGTTTTGCCCGTCACAATTCTTCCGTCGGGTAATTCTATTGCAACCGCAGGCTGACCGTCTGTTTCTGCGCTTCTGTCAGCAGCGGCTTTGATAACCGCCCTGTCATCAATGCTTACGCCGAGCTGATTCATAAGGCTGACGATTTTATCAACCGCAGTCTGCTTGCCTCTGCCCATACGCAGGTCGCAGACGGCATTGAAATAGCGGCGGATGATTTCTGCTTTAGAAGCTTCTTTAACCACTTCGTCATCACAGATGCAGTAGCCGACCATATTAACACCCATATCAGTAGGTGATTTATAAGGGCTGACACCTTCGATTTTTTCAAAAATAGCGTT
>JAZNDY010000037.1:0-6384 GCA_045588295.1 Acutalibacteraceae bacterium | reverse complement strand
GTTAAAACAACAACAGAAGCAATAAGCAATAAAGCTATTAAGCGTTTAAAACAATTCATAAAAACTTCTCACCTGAAAATAGATTTAATTTATTTTATCATAATAATATAAAAGTTACAATATTAAAATAAAAAAAGCTTGCAAAGGATATAAAAAACCAATGCAAGCTTTTTAAATTATGTTAATTATTTAAAAGATTAGTATAAAAACAATCAGTTCTTATACTCTTTGAAATCTCTGTAGATATCTTCGGTATAAACGTTGTTTTCATCCTTATCATGAAGAGGATACCAAACCTGAGCGAAGAAGGGGTTAACCTTTGCTTCAGCATCATAGTTCCAGCAGAACTTCTTTTCAGCAATCTTTTCCATGCTTGAGGGAAGCTCTTCAGGGCACCAGTGACCGCCGCGGAGAACAAGGTTGGGTGACATCATGAATTCGTGACCGTGAGCACACTTCCAGAGAACGGGAGTATACATATCAACAATTTCTGTTGCAAGGCATTCACCGCCACGGAATGCAGCAGCCTTCTTGAGGTCTTCAAGTGTGAGTGAATCAAAGTCTTTTGTTTCATCATAGCCGTGGTCAAGAACTGTAGCATTCTTGGGATCGTCATCAGGACGGTCAACTTTGACCTTGCTCCAATCGTTGCCGATTGCATCCCATTTTTCTCTTGAACCAACATAAGCGTTGATTCTTTCTTCGATGTTGTTTTCTCTCCACCAAAGAGTACCGTAAACGGGAGTTTTTGCAATCTTCTTCATGAAGGGCTTAACTGCAAATGAGAAGGGCTTTGCAAGCTTAGCAAGCTTATAGAACCATTCAACTCTGTTCATTACGCTCTTGAAATACTGTTCAATGGGCATATAGGCACGGAAATGGCAGTACTTTTCAAGCTCGTCTGAGTCAAGATACCACTGACCGTGGAAGTTTCTTGTGATGAACCAGTCGGGATCAAACAGCTTTCTGGGGTCACCAAGACCAAGACCGTATTTACCGAGAAGAAGCTGTTCAAACTCAAAGTTTGTGATTCTGTACTGAGCACCTGAACCGATATTGTAGAATCTTCTCCAGAATTCTTCAGGAATATCGTCACCGCAAACGTTAACAAGAAGACGGCCTGAATCTTCAACTGTTGCCCATTCAAGAACGCCGTTGATAACAACGTGATACATAATGGGTTCCATATTCTTAACGATTTCAGGATAAAGGATGCCTGACTGACGGAGTGAAACCCAATGCTTAAGACCTGATTCAGCAAAGATAGATTCAGCAATAACCTTTGATGTTGCATAATGGTCATAAACGCTGATTTTGATGGGGTCACCGGTACGAGCCCAGTGAATAGGATCATCTCTTTCGCCGGTTTCAGCAACTGTGCCGATATAAACAACCTTAACTGCGTCGGGATCGGGCTGAGCCTTGACTGCCTTAACAATGTTCTGAGCAGCACCAACGTTTGTTTTGATTGTTGCGATGGGAAGATAGTCAGCCGAAGGTGAAACCATACCGCCAACATGAAGAACGTAATCTGCACCGTTTACGCATTCAAGAACGCTTTCGTAATTCTTGAGGTCGCCCCAAACGATTTTAACTGCAGGATCGTTCATATAAGGAGCAAAGAGCTTCCTGTTCTTTTCGCTGTCACGAAGAAGAACAACGATTGTGAACTGATCCTTTTTAGCATAAAACTGCTGGAAGCCTTCCCAACCCATTGTGCCTGAAGCACCGGTAAGGAACACGGTCTTTTTCTGTGCCATTTTAAATTCCTCCAAACAAAATATATTGTTAGCCAAATTACTACATAATAATGTTATCACATTGTAAACAATAAATCAATAATAAAATTATTATAAAATGTCTATTTTTGTAAGCAAATCAAATATTAAACGTTTTCTTAAAAATCTGTTCAACAAGATACATCTGCCGGATTTCCTTTTTATTGCTTTCCGTAAAAAGTGAGGCAGGCTTAACTCTTGCATCATAACCGATATCAAGGCCGCAAAGACCCATATGATATTTGGCATTAACCGGATAATACTGGCACTCAGCTAATGATGCAAAGGCAAGGAACGCCTGAACTTCTTTTGCCTTTTCAGGTTCTGTTTTATAATTTTTGCAAAGCCAGGAATAAATCTCGGGGTGGAAGTTTGCCATAACCCCTGAGAAACCCGCGCAGCCGGCTTCCAGGGACTCAAGAAGCGTAGCTGAATTAGCATTATAAATTTTAAGACCGAGGCCGTCAACTACCGCAAGTTTATCTTTTATCATTTCAATCCTGCAGCAAGTATCCTTAAGGAATTTCATTTTTCCGTCAAGCGCGCATTCACGAAGAGTTTCAGGAGACATAAGACGCTTGTAAGGATAAGGACATTCATAAATTCCAAGCGCTATTTCAGGAATAGACGATATCATTTGATTATAGTTCTTAAGAAAAACAGAATCATCCTCATCTTGTTTTGCAAAACGGTTGGCTATAAAAACATAAGCGTCAATGCCCTCATCGATAAAAGCGTTTGCTTCATAAATCTGGCGGTCAAGGTCATCGGCGGTATGGCCTGATGCAACAACGCTCATACCTTTTGGCAGATGCTTCATAATAAACCGAAGCAGATCGAGTCTTTCTTCAAAAGAGAGAAAGAAAATTTCACTTGACTGGCAGATGGCAAAAATACCGTCAACACCGTTTTCGGCATACCAGTTCATAATCGCTTCAACGCCGTTATAGTCAACTTTGTTATCTGCGGTAAAAGGCGTTACCATTGTCGGATAAACGCCGTCGGGAATAGTTTTAATCATAAATAAAAGACCTCCTTGCACTAATCTTTACAGAATAAGTTTATAACGCAAAAAGGTCATTTGTCAATGATATTAATTCATTTTTTCGCGGATTGTTTCGAGAATCTTTTTTTCGCGTCTCGAAACCTGAACCTGTGACATCCCAAGCAATTTTGCAGCAGCAGATTGAGTCATATTCTTATAATATCTCAACTCAATAATCGCACGGTCTTTTTCATTAAGGCTGCCCAGAATCTGTCTGAGTGCAATTGAATCACCCAAAGAATACTCATGCGATTCAACAGGTATATCCAGTTGATTCTCACTGTCATCCGAACCTGTTAAAGAAAGAACAGGGCACGCTGCATTGATTAGCATTGCGGCTTCAGCCGCTTCGATATTCAGCTCTGCCGCAATCTCGCTTACAGTCGGTTCCCTGCCAAGAATAACAGTTATTTCCTGTTGTTTCTGAAGAACTGCCCTTGATTTTTCTTTGAGTGCTCTGCCAATTTTAACAGCACCTCCGTCACGGAAAAGACGTTTAATCTCTCCTAAAATAACAGGAACTGCATAAGTAGATAAAGCAAACCCCTTGCTGTCATCAAAATTCTTTACAGCTTTAACAAGGCCAAGACATCCTGCCTGAAACAAATCGTCATATTCAATCCCCCTGCCTCTGAATCTGTTTGCGCAGGAATGAACAAGACCAAGATTTTTTTCAACAATTTCATCAAGTTTCTTTTTATCAGTCAGCATCGGTGTGCTCACGCCCCTTGATTTGCTTTTCAAGAGTAACCACAGTTCCCGACCCAAGCTTTGAACGCACTGAAAGCTTATCGCAAAAACTTTCCATAACGGCAAAACCCAACCCTGCGCGCTCACCGTCAGATGTTGTAAAAAGAGGTTCCATCGCCTGTTTAACATTTTCAATTCCGCAACCTTTATCACGGATTTTAACTCTGATTCTGTTATCAGAATAAATACCTGCCCATATGTAAATAACTCCAACACTGTCGGCGTAAGCATGAACAATGCAATTTGTCACAGCTTCACTTACAGCTGTTCTTATATCTGATATTTCTTCGATGTTGGGGTCAAGCTGAGCCGCAAACGCCGCAACAACAGCGCGAGCAAAAGACTCATTCACCGAGCGGCTTTCAATTTTTAATCTCATTTCATTTATAGGTCTCATTTTTTTATCCTTTCTCTGTCTTTTTGGCGAAGAGTAACAAGTCTTTCCAAACCTGCCATTTTCATCATAAGATATAATCTTTCTGACAAATTCACAACCTCAACGTTACCGCCGTAACTGCTGACAAGCCTGTATCTGCCCATAACAAAGCCTATACCTGAACTATCCATAAACGTTACGTCACCAAAATCAATTCTCACATTCAACGCGAGCGATGACTGAATAGCCTCATCAGCTTCATAACGCATTACAGCCGCATTATGGTGGTCAATTTCTCCACCAACGGCAATTGTCAATCTGACTGGTGTAACCGTAATTTTTATTGCCATTTTAACCTCCTGAAATAAAAAAATCCTTTACCCATAAGGATAAAGGATTGAATATAAAAATTATGTTGAATTGTAGTATTACTTAAAAATTAAGTAAATTATCCCTGACCTCACCTGCAAGATAAAACGAGCCGCAAACAATCATAGCATCGTCTTTTTCGGTAATGTTGGCAGCCGCCTGAATAGCTTTAACAGGGTCAGATATACTGTAGCAATCGATGCAAAACTCTTTTGCCGCAGTGCAAAGTTCATCGCTTGAAAGTGCTCTGGGCACATCTGCTTTTGTGGCAACAAAAACACTCGCAAACGGAGCAACAATGCGCATATATGACATATAATCTTTATCAGCCATCATAGATGCAACCATAATTATCCTCTTGCACTCAAGATGCTTTTGAATGTATTCAGCAAGAGCATTTGCGCATCCCTCGTTATGACCGCCGTCAAGAATAATAACAGGCTTATTTTTGATTAACTCCATACGGGCAGGCATCACTGAAGATGCAATACCTGAAGAGATAATATCATCAGAAACATAAACACCGAATCTTGAAAGTGAGCGCACAGCTTCAATTGCGGTTACAGCATTATAAACCATATGTTTGCCTGCAAGAGGCAAAAGAAAATCAATTCCGTCATATGAGGCATAAGTTCCTTCAACGCTTTCCTTATTTATCTGAAGCTTATTGATATCAGGAATTCTGAGAGAATTGCATCGGAAATCACAAGTTTCTTCAATAACCTTGAGCGCAGCTTCATTCTGCAAAGGATACACAACAGTTTCAGCACCGAACTTGATAATACCGCATTTTTCGGCTGCAATTTTTTCAACCGAATCGCCAAGAATGGCTGTGTGGTCAAGCGAAATGCTGGTGATAACGCTAACAAAAGGAGCTTTTATAACGTTTGTTGCATCAAACCTGCCGCCAAGCCCTACTTCAAGCACAACGTAATCACATTTCTTCTTTTCAAAATACACAAAAGCGGTTGCCGTCAGAGCTTCAAACTCTGTAGTTTGCTCCCCTCTTTCAAGAAGCACGTCAACGGCATACTTAACCTTTTCAACACATTCGGCAAGCTCAGAATGTTCAATCATATTGCCGTTAAGCTGAATTCTCTCTCTGAAATCTGTTACATAAGGCGAAATGTAAAGACCTGTTTTGAATCCGTTTTTGATAAGTATGTTGGAAATCATGGTTGAAGTTGAGCCTTTACCGTTAGTGCCTGCCACGTGAATAACTTTAAGTTTATCCTGTGGGTTGCCAAGAATATCGCACAAAGCCTTAATACGTTCAAGCCCCGGCTTGATACCGAATTTTTCAAGTGAATGAATATATTCAATTGCCTGGTTACAATTCATAAAATCACCTGTTTACAGACCCCGAAGAACGAATCCTCGGGGTCTTAAAAATTAACCTAATTTAGCTATGCTTTCGTTAAGCATTGCAATTTTTTCTTCATACTTTGCCTTCTGCTCACGCTGAGCCGCAACAACGTTTGCGGGAGCCTTCGCAACAAAGTTTTCATTTGAGAGTTTGCCGTTAACAAAATCAAGATCCTTCTGAACGGCAGCAAGTTCTTTCTGAAGTCTTGCCTTTTCAGCTTCAAAATCAACAAGTTCGCCCATAGGAATATAAATCTTTGCATCAGCAGTAACAATGCAAACTGCACCGTCAAGCTCAAAGCTGTCTGCAACTTCAACCTCCGATGCGCTTGCAAGCTTCTGCATAAACACACCGCCCTGCTCAAAGGTTGACTTATAAGCAGTTGCAATATAAACTTTTGCCTTCTTTGAGGGCGGAACGTTCATTTCTGCTCTGCGGTTACGGATAGCACGAACGGCAGTCATAATTCTTTCCATCTCTGCTTCTTCAGCAGCATAAGCGTTTGCTTCGCAGAATTCAGGCCAAGCAGAAATCATGATTGACTCGCCGTCGTGAGGAATAGTCTGCCAGATTTCCTCTGTGATAAAAGGCATAAAGGGATGGAGAAGCTTAAGAATCTTATCCATAGTCCAAACAAGAACCTGCTTCACACTTTGAGCTTCATCTCCGCCCTTCTGAAGACGGATTTTTGCAAGCTCAA
>JAZNDY010000036.1:0-4005 GCA_045588295.1 Acutalibacteraceae bacterium | reverse complement strand
TTTGAAAATTTTTTATTTTGCCCGAAAACCTGCAAAAAAACTGTGCCGTTATTCAGGGCAAAGGCTTGTTGTTACGCAAAAAGCGCAAAGAGCCCCCTGAGGAGCTCTTTAATTTATACCTATATTAATACCAAAGGAAGCCGAGCAACAAAATGCGGATAAGCATCTGCCACCAAGTATATTGAACAGTAACGTCAAAGGTTGTTGTTGTGCCTTCATAGCCGACAGTAAGTGTCTGCGTGCCGACCTTGTTGGGGTCATAGCCGCTGACCTGCATTTTGCTTGTGTCATCAATAACGAAGGAATTGCCGCCCTCATCAGTGATAAGGAGTGACAGACCCGTAACGTCAAAAATCTCCTTATATGCATAGAAAATCTTGACGGGCAAGCTGGCGATGCTTGCGGTTACCCTTGCATAAACTTCAAACTCGCTGAATTTATCGGCAGTGAAAACAATCATACCGTCAACGGGTTTAACGAGATATTTATCATAGAGTGAGCCGCCGTGGCGGTGATAGATAAGAAATTCTTCGCAATATTCGTATCCCTCGGGCACGGGTATGCGCACCTCAACGGTTTTGCCGTCCTGAGGCTGAATTTCTTTGCCGTCTGATTCAAACGCAATGTCAAAGAGTCTGACGGGAGCATAGCTCTCATCCTTAAAGAGAACTGCGCCCTTTTCTCTGTCATCATCAACTGTGTCAACAACAAAATCAACGTCATAGCCTTCTGCAAAGCAGTCCTGGTCAAATTTTGCCGATACGCCGTAAACGTCGTTTTCAACGTGCTTTACATAGAAGGGATAAAGAACAACGTTTTCTTCAGGCATAACAGAAACGTCAACCTTGGCGGCTGTTTCATCCACCCAGTAAGCAAAGGTGAGATCTTCCTTAACGGGAGTTACGGGGTAGCCGAGCTTTTCACCGGGGTTGAGGATATAAACGTGATCAATTTCAGGATAAACAAACTTAACGTATTTTGCACCGTCGGGGATGGGCTCGCTGTATGCGTTGCCGCAGTCACCGCAAGTGTAAGCAACAGCAGAATCGGAAACGGAAATTTCAAAATCGTGAGCAATTTTCGCCTTGTCGATTGTGTCAAAAATCTTCACGCATTCAGAGCAGCCGAACATACTCTTGCCCTTATCGGTGCAGTCGGAATCGTTGCCGTCAAAATAGATATAGTTGCCGCCCTTGCAAAGCATTCTGCTTGCGGCATAATGCCAGTCTGCAGTAACTGTTGCACTGCAATCGCAGGTATAAAGCTTTTTGCCCATTCTGTCGCAAGTGGGTTCTTGCGTGAGCATCTGGTTATATGAGTGAACGTGGTCTGTGCTCTGATGGTTAAAATGAACGGTAACGTTTTTGAGAGCTTCGTCATCAGCAACAGCAAAAGCCGCCCACTGTTCCTGTGTGCCTGCAAAATAGATGTCACGGATATTATAGCCTTCAAAAGCTCTGTCGGCAACAGCGGTAACGCTTGCAGGAATAACAACGGATGCAAGGTTCTGCGCACTGATAAAAGCACCTGCACCAACGGTTGTTACAGTGTCGGGAACAGTAAAGACCGAACCTGCTTTTGCGGCAGGATAATAATAAAGAGTTTCGCCGTCACCGCTGTAAACAACGCCGTTTTCGTCTGTTACGATATTCTTGTTATCGGGGTCAATATTAATCTGTTCAAGAGAAACACAGCTTGCAAAAACAGTGCCGGGCAATCTGAAGACTCTGCGCGGAACGTTAACGCTTTCAAGACTTCTGCAGTCTTCAAGAGCGCCGCTGTAAATCTGCAGTGTGTCATCGGAAAAAGTTACGGATTCAAGACCGTGGCAATAGCGAAGAACGTCAGTTTCAACGTTCATAACTCTTTCGGGGAACACAAACTCCTTAAGAGAGTAGCACTGATAAAAAGCCGTGTTACCTATAACGCCGACTTTTTCGGGGATATTGATATTCTCAAGCGCAAAGCATCTTGAGAAAGCGTTTGCGCCGATTTCCGTAAGAGTTTCAGGCAGAACAACGGTCTTAAGACGGTAACATTCCTTATATGCATTGGACGGGATAAAGGTTATGCTGTCAGGAATCTCAACGTATTCAAGAGCAGTACACCAATGAAAAACGCCTGCGCCGAGCCATGTGAGGCTGTCAGGCAGCTTAACGTCTGTGAGGCTGTAACAGGCATTGAACATCCAATCAGCCAAAGAGGTTGTGCCCTCGGGGATTGTTACGCGATAAAGATTTGTGCAATATGAGAAAGTGCTGATGCCGAACTTCGTCTGAGGATTCAGCCACGAAACGTCTTCAAGATATATTGCGCCCATAAAAGCGGATTCCGCCACGTTTGTGATATAAGCAGGGATTGTGTAAACAGGGCGTTTGTTACCTGCAGGGTAAGCAATGATGGCTGTTTTTGCCTTGTTATAAAGAACACCCCAATTATCTGAAGTGAACGCTGTGTTTGCTGAATCAACAGCAAAATTTTCAAGAGATTCGCATTTGCAGAATGCTGACTTGCCGACTGAAACAACGTTTTTGGGGATTGTTACGTTTTTAAGGCTTGTGCAGCTTTCAAACGCACTATCACCTATTGTTTTAAGCGTTTCGGGCAGAGTGATGCTTTCAAGCGACGTGCAGTTAACAAAGGCTGCTCTGCCAACGGTTTCAAGCACGCTGTTTTTGCCGAAGTTAACCGTTTTGAGGCTTCTGCAATTCTGGAAGCAGGTAACGGGCAGCTCTTTGAGAGGGCTGTTATCCTCAAAGGTTACGGTTTCAAGCGCAACGCAGGCAACGAAAGCTGATTCGCCCATTGTTTCAACGTTTGAAGGAATAATAACGCGGCGCAGTTTGCCTTCTTCTCTGACTGCGCGCTCACCGATAGCGGTTACGGGGTAACCGCCGAGCGTTGAGGGTATGGTTATTTCAATAATTTCCGTATCCACACCCACAACGTCTGTGATTGTTGCTTTACCGTTTGTGACGGTATAATGATAAATGCCTTCAACAAACGTTTCTGCCGCCGAAGCGGAGCCGATACCTGCCGCCGCAACAGCAAAAATCATAACCGATACAAGAAGTAAAGATATGATTGACCTTAATTTTTTCATCTTATATACACTCCATTTTTTGATTAATACCACAGGAAGCCAAGCAGGAAGATTCTGATAAGAATCTGCCACCAGGCATAAGCAACGGTAACCTCAAACTGAGCGCTTGTGCCGTCATATTCAACGGTCAGAAGCTGTGTGCCGATTTTTTTGGGGTTATAGCCGTTAACAGTCATTGAATCTGTGTCACTGATAACAGTTCTGTTACCGTTTGCGTCATACACCTCAAGAGTAAGACCGCTCAGGCTGAGCGCATCTTTATAGTTATATTTTACTTTATCGGGAGCTGTCAGGATAACTGTTTCGCTCTTGACGCAGAGCTCAAGGTCACCGAGACGGCTCACTTTGATTACGATATAATTACCGTTTTTGATTGCGGGAATCTGCTGTGAGGTTCCGTCACTGAAACGGTTGATAACAAGGAAGTTTGTGCCGTCTTTATAAGCGGCGGGAACAGGAATGCGGATTTCAACGGTTTTGCCGTTTTCAGGCTGAATTTCAACTCCGCCGTTGCTGAAGCCGACGTCATAAAGCGCAAGCTGCTTATAGTTTTCACCGCCAAACACAATGCCGCCGGGTTCTTTTGAAAGGTCTTTCTGCACAGCGGTAAAAGCAAGCTCGTTGCCGCCGCAAGCGAAGCTTCCGTCATCAAACTCTGCTGTTATGCCGTAAGGATTATCACCGTAAGCGTAACGGAGCTTTGCGATGAACGTGAGATTGTTTTCAGGCATAACATCGGGGATTTCCGTTGCGTTTCCGTTTGCATCAAGCCAGCAGAGAAGCTCTGCGTTTGCATAAGCACTCATATCAGGCTGAGGAACAGCTTCGCCTGCGATAACGGTAAAGCTGACTGTTTCGCTGCCGATAATATAAGTTACCGTTCTGCTCTGAACAAGCCACAC
>JAZNDY010000035.1:0-1987 GCA_045588295.1 Acutalibacteraceae bacterium | reverse complement strand
ATCATTCCTCAACAGCTATCGTCATCATCTGTTGAGCAGATAAATTGCAAAATTCAGATAAGCGGCAAAAGCTACCCACAGCAGATAGGGAAATTGCAGATAGGCGGCAAGCGGACTGACCTGCTTAAAGAGGATAATCATTGCTACGATAACTGCAAGCAGAAGCAGAATCCAGATAAACGCAAACAGATAAGCTTGCATATTGAAGAAAATCAGGCTCCAGATAAAGTTGACGGCAAGGTTAACACCGTAAACTATAAGAGCGATGCGTGCGATGTCATGCTTTTCATTTCTGAATTGCCACACAATTGCGGCGCTGATACCCATCAGCGTGAAAAGTATTGTCCACACAATCGGAAAGAGAATTGACGGCGGCGAAAGCGGAGGTCTGTTGATTTTTGAATAGATATCCATACTGCCGCTTGTTACCGCGGCGGAAAGACCGCCGACGGCAAGTGCAGCCACAACAGAAACGATAAACGGTTTAAGCTTTTTGAGCATATTCAGTCACCTCACGGTTATTTTATGACGTAAGAGCCGTTTTAATTCGGCAACAGAACGATATTAAGAGAAAAATAAACAAAAGATTGATTTTATAACCAAAAAAACGACCTCAAACCTGTGCAATATTAATGAAAAAAATTTATTTGGTTGCATTATTCTTTATAATGTGATAAACTTAATTGAATAATTTTTAAAGATAAGGAGAGAAGATATGGCAACAGAGTCAAATGCAGCTGTTCAGCAAGAACAGTCCAAACAGGTTGTCTACAGAGACAGGCGATATGTTGGCAATAAAGAAACAGTCGCTTACGTTCTTGACGATATTGCTCAAAGCTTTAACATAGGCAAGTATGACGATGTTTTCAGAACAAACATCCTCAAAATCAGCCTTAGCCTCCAGTCCCTCACTAACTCAATTATCGGTGTATGGGATATTATCAACGACCTTTTCCTTGCCGCTATCGTTGACAGAACAAGAACACGTTGGGGTAAGTTCAAGCCCTGGCTTGTTGTTTATGCTATCCCCGGCGTTCTGATTTCAATCATTTATTGGTCTTTGCCCATATTCAACGGTCCGCAGGGTATCGGCTCATCGATGGCAAGGTTTTTGCCGTTTCTTTTTCTGCAGATATTCTCAAACCTTGCAGGCTCGCTTATTACAATCGTAAGAACAGGTATGACGGCGACTATCACGCCAAACATTGTTGACAGAACCCGTCTTATCTCCTCGGCAAACCTTTTTTCGGGTTTTGTTGAAAAAGCCCCTGAAATTCTGATGGGTCTGCTTATTGACTTATATATCAACAGCGGTTCAAAGCAGGAGCTGTTGCTTTCAAACCCCGATGCATATCAGAGAGGCTATAACAGTATGTTTGTTATCGGCGGTATAATTACCGTTGTTGTTTCAGGTCTCTTCGCTCTTATTTATGCACTCGTTGCCAAAGAAAGAGTTATGCAGACGGTTGACCGTCCTTCTATTACGAAGGGTATCAAATCGGTTCTTACAAACAAACCGCTGCTTCTTATCACTCTTTCAGAAATCCTCGGTTCGTTCGGTATCGGCCTTGGCACAAACCTTTATTACATCGAAGTTCTCAACCTTGCATCAATGTCCACAATCGTTGGTATCCCCGGTGCGGTTGTTTCGCCCATCTCTTATTCTTACGTTCCCTGGGCACGTTCCAAGTTCTCCACAAAGGCTCTTTGGATTGCCAGCTCCCACGTTGACAGCGTGCTGATGCTCGGTGTTTACGGCGCCGGTGAATTAATCAAAATCAAGGGCAAGAAGGGTTACGAAAGCATAGCGGTTATGATTCCCGCGTTTATGCTTCGTGAAACTATCTGGATGTTCTTCTGGGGTCTCAGAAGCGTTATTCCCAACGAAATGCGTAACGAAGCTATTGACTACGGCGAGTGGAAGAACGGCTTCAGAGCAGAGGGTATGACAGGCGTTGCAAAAGACGTTGTTACCAAGGGTGTTAAC
>JAZNDY010000034.1:0-4578 GCA_045588295.1 Acutalibacteraceae bacterium | reverse complement strand
CGCCGCCGTGGTCGTAATGCCCGTGTGACAAAACGGCAACGTCAACAGATGCCAGATTAACGCCGAGCTTTGATGCGTTGGCGGCAAAAAGTTCAGTCTGCCCCATATCAAACAGAATTTTGGAGTTATCCGTTTCTATGTAAAGCGAGAGCCCGTGTTCAGCACCGATATCGGGTGAAACGGAGGTGTTTTCTGTTAAAACGGTTATTTTCATTGCTACTCCTTATTATATCACATCTGATGTTTATTGCAAGCCGCCGAAGGAATCGCAGGTATGCACAGCGACCGTGCTGTTTTTATCAGGTTTATCTTCATAAACGGGTTTTAAATATTATAACATAAATTGCAGATAAATGAAAGAATAAAAGTTATGAATTATTTGTGAAAAAGGCGCATTAATATGAAATGGATTTGTAAACAATCAGAGCGGTTTGTTACAGGATTTTAACCCGAAAGTTACAAGTGTTTACAGATTGATTTCAATTCAATTTTTGATGTTTACAAGTTGTTTTTTGCGTGATATTATGCACACGCAAGAGATAAAGCTGACCGACAATTTGCGGTAAAAAAGCGGTTACGGCGCAGCAAACGAGCGGCATACAATGTGGATGTAAGCAAAAAACGTGTGCAGAACAAAACACACGAAAAAATAAATTTTTGAGGAGAGATATCTAATGAGGAAAACAATCAAAACAACGGTTGCAATGTTTCTTGCAATCATCATCGCCTGCGGGTCAATGACCGCTTTTGCGGCAATGCCGTCAGAAATCAGTTGGGAATTTGAGTGGCACGACGGAATATTTTATTATTCCTACGGCGGCGAGCTTGCCGTTGACGAAACGGTTACGGTTGAAGCAGTTGAAAACGAGCGCGTTTATTACGAGCTTGAGGTTGAAAATGACGGCTATTACAAGCTCTGTTCAACCTATAACAGCACTGATTTTTACAGAATTGCCGAAAAGTATGAAAACGGCAGTTGCTACGGTGAACTTGCTTACGTTTCACAGGGCGAATTTATTACCGACGAATATTTTTATCTTGAAGCAGGCACACACATTGTGGGCACAATCTTCTACGGCAACGAGTCAGAGAAAATCACGGTTGAATACCTTGGCGATATTGAACGCTTTGAGTTTAAGGATGGCGCCTTTGACAGCCTCGCACAGGGTAAAAATCTTTATATCTACACCAATGATGAAGGCGAAATTGAAAACAGCTTTGAATATACAGACGGTTTAAAGGTTGTTTTCACAAACGGTGAAGAGATTGTGATTGATTTTGTCTGGCTTGACATTATCACGGAAGAGAAGCTTGAGCACGGTGAATATGACGTTGAGATTGCGCTTGACGGCTTCCCTTATAAGGAAGCAAGAACAATCAACGTTGTTGACGTTACAAAGGTTATTTCCAAAGTTGAAATGACAAACATTGATGCTTACACCACAATAAAATACTATTATGACTATTCTTTGGATTATCCTTACCCTGAAAACGAAACGGTAACGGTAACCTATACAGACGGTACGGTTGAGGTTGTTGAAAACTTTGACGGCAGCGCATATCTTGAAAAATACGGCTTATGGGTTGAAAGTTATATCGGCTATGATTATTCATATGAATATTGCTATGCGTTTATTATTTCGGTTTCTGAAGTTCCTTTTGTGACTGAAGAATGCAGTCTTGAAGGTGTTTCCAAAATCGAAAATATCAAAGAATATAACAAAGAAAACTTTCTGGATATAAAGGATGCCTTTGTATGGGCAGGCGAAAATTTTGCAAATATCTTCCGTTCGGGTTCGCTTTATGATGCGTGGGTTAACTTCCTCTGGTTTGTCAGAAACGGTTTATCAGAACCTTTCAGAGTTATTTCTTTCGTTCTGAAGAACACTGCAGAACTTATCGGCTATATGAACTGACAGCGTGCTTAAAAGGCGGTAAAACTGCGGTTACAGCACAAAAAACGAGCGGCATATAATGAGCTTGTAAACAAAAACAGCGTGCAACGAACCGCACGCAAAACAAATATAAGAGGAGAATCACTATGAAAAAGACAATCAAAACAGCAATGGCAATGCTTCTGGCGCTCGTTATGGTGTGCGGTTCTTTAACGGCATTTGCCGCAACACCGGGCGACATCGAGTGGAACTTTGAGCCGGGAATGGATAACGAAGTTTATGCGTATGCAGGCGAGCTTGAATTGGGCGCCGACGGCGTGGACATTGAGGCCGATGAAGACAACGATTTCGTTTATTGCACGCTTGAAACAGAAGCAGACGGTTATTATCTGATTTCGGGCAATAACCTTGATGAATTTTGGTTCGGCATTCCCGAAAAGTTTGAAGACGGAGTCTATTATAATATGCTCGATTACGCCTATACAGGTGACAACTATTCGGACGGCATTTTTTACCTTGAGGCAGGCACGCATGTTGTAGGCTTTGACTTATACGGTTATACAGCTGAAAACGTTAAAGTTGAGTATCTCGGTTCAACAGTAAAAATTGCTTATGCAGAAGATGCACTCAAAGACCTTGTTCTCCATGCTGATATTTATGAATGCAGTGAAGATGCAGAAGAGGATTATTGGCTTGACATTCCTCTGACGTTTGAATTTGAAAACGGTACGGATATCAGCAACGTGCTTGCATCGCTCCTTGTTTTCACAGACGAAGAGCTTACAAGCGGTGAGAATGAAGTTGAAATCGGCATCTATGCTTTCTCTTACAGACAGAAGGCAACTCTGGGCATCGTTGAAGTTAAAGACATAATCACAAAGATTGAAATTGAAGAGCTCGATGCTTACACAAGCCTTGCCTATTATTTCAACAGTGAGTATTACAATGATTCAACAGGCCTTGAGGATATGGTAATCACCTATGCAGACGGCACGACTGAGGTTATTGAAGATTTTGCCGATTACACAGAGCTTGAAAACGGTCTCTGGGTTGATACCTATTATGACATAAACGATGAAGGTGACTGGTGCTATGTTGTCAGCGTTGCAGGCTATGAATATATCTGCGAAGTGTGCACATACAGAGATGCAACACTCCTTGAAAATATCGTTATGTATCACGCAATTAACAGCGCATTGATAGCAAGAACGGTCAGAAACACAGGCATTTATTTCAGTGATATTTTTTACGCAGGCTCAATTTTGGGCGCGTTCAACAACGTTGGATATTTCTTCAGTGAAAGCTCAAGCGAATGGCTTTTTGCTCTGTCAGAAATTTCACGCAACACAGCAAGTCTTATAGATCATTCGCTGTTTTAAAGCTTAAATTATATCCCTTCCTTGTTTTGGGGCTGCCGCAGGGCGGCCCCTTTTGCTGTTAAAAAAATTGTTGATGTTCAGCGAAAATTTGGTTATTTTATCGCTTGATAAAAAATGAATGATATTTTATAATTATTTTCAGTTTTAAGAAAATACAGTGCGTTATATGGAGGAAAAATGGCAAAGATAAGAGAAAACAAATCAAAAGTTTGGAAAATCGCAAAAAAAGTGCTCATAGCTGTGCTGGTTATCGTGTTGGTGGGCGTAACGTTTACAGGCTTCCCCGGCTGGCCGTGGGATAAGGTTGTTGCTAACGAAAATGCAACCAACCCTTATATCCGAGAGCAGTATGATATGGATATTTCCGCGCACCGCTCGGGCGCAGGCATTGCCCCCGAAAACACAATGATGGCTTTTAAAAAGGTGCTTGAAGAAAACGATAAATACGGCGTAGACACTTATGAATTTGACGTTAATATCACTGCTGACGGTGAAATTGTTATTCTTCACAACCTCACATATGATGAAACCTCAAATGCACAGGAACATTTTGGCAGAAAAGACGTTGATGCTTCAGAAATCACTCTTGCTCAGGCAAAAGAGCTTAATATGGGTGAAAATTTTGAGCTTGACGGCAAATATCCTTACAGAGGGCTCAGAGGCGACGATATACCTGACGACCTGAGAGTTGTTACCTGCAATGAGGTTATGGATTATATTGAAGCTAACAGCGGTGATAAAAAGTTCAACTATATCATCGAAATCAAAAGCCTTGGTGAAAACGGTATGAGAGCGGCTGATAAGCTTTATTCCATAATCACCGAGCGAAACCTTAAAGACAGAGTTATCTGGGCAACGTCTGAAATTGACGTTTCGGAATATATGTCAAAAACTTATCCCGATATGCCCCGCTCGGCAAACCCTGACGAGGTTTTGGATTTCTTCCTCTATTGCAAGCTCGGCAAAGACCTTGCAGAGCTTAACGTTACATACGTTGCCCTGCACATTCCTTATGGCACAAGCGCCGGCTTCAACGCTGTTAACCTTGGCACAAAAAAGATGATAAACTATGCCCATAAATATAACATTGCCGTTCAGTATTGGACTGTAAATAACGAATATTACGTTAAAAAGCTTGCCGAAAACGGTGCTGACTGCGTTATGACGGATTATCCCGATATGGCGTATAAAGCAATTGAAGAAGTTAAAAAAGAACACTCAAGATGATTTGTCAAACTAAGTGCAACACTTTTTGATGGAATCATCAAATAAATCCAAAGGTTTTTGATAGTTTAAAACTTTCT
>JAZNDY010000033.1:0-16664 GCA_045588295.1 Acutalibacteraceae bacterium | reverse complement strand
TAATCATTGCTCCCGGCACAAAAAATGAGAGCGTTCATATCCCTGTTATCATCACCGAAGCAGGCGTTAACGACCTTGTTTATAACGATTTTTATATCGGTGACGATGCAGACGTGCTTATTGTTGCAGGCTGCGGCATTCACAACAGCGGTGACGAAAAATCACAGCACGACGGTATTCACACTTTCCACATTGGCAAAAACGCAAAAGTCAAATACGTTGAAAAACATTACGGCGACGGTGACGGCAAGGGCGAAAGAGTGCTCAACCCCGTAACCGTTATCGAGCAGGATGAAAATTCTGTTTGCGAAATGGAAATGGTACAGATTAAAGGCGTTGATTCAACTGTCAGAGATTCAAAAGCTTACCTCAAGGCAGGCGCAAAGCTGATTATGACAGAAAGACTTCTCACCCACGGTGAACAGTATGCACGCTCTGATATGGACGTTTATCTTGATGGTGAGGATGCTTCTGCCCAGATCATTTCACGCTCGGTTGCAAAGGATAAGTCAAAGCAGATTTTCCACCCCAACGCAATCGGCAACGCAAGGTGCAGAGCCCACGTGCAGTGCGATTCAATCATTATGGATGAAGCAAACGTAAGCTCCATCCCTGCCATCACGGCAAACTCCGCCGACGCCCAGATTGTTCACGAAGCGGCTATCGGCAGAATCAATAACGACCAGCTTATCAAGTTGATGACTTTCGGAATGAATGAGGAAGAAGCCGAAGAAGTTATCATCAGCGGCTTCCTTAAATAATATGCTTAAGAAAAATGACAGAATAAATCTTAATATTGAAAGCTGCTCATCCAACGGAAGCGGCGTAGGTCACTATGAGGGAATGGCGGTTTTTGTGCCTGCAACAGCTGTGGGCGACGAAATAACCGCCCATATTCTCAAGGTTAAAAAAACCTATGCCTATGCCAAGGTTGAGAGCGTTTTAACACCGTCGCCTGACAGAATTGATGCGGAATGCCCCGTATATCTTAAATGCGGCGGCTGTGTTTTTTCGCATATGAATTATGCGGCGGAAGCAGATATAAAAGCCGCTCACGTTGCCGAATGCTTTAAGCGAATCGGCGGCGTTGAGCCTGAATTTGAGCCGATTATTGCCGCTGAAAGCGATAAAAGATACCGCAACAAGGCACAGTTTCCCGTTGCGTTTGATAACGGAGAAATCAAAACAGGCTTTTATTCGTCGCACAGCCACAGGGTTATTCATTGCCCCGACTGCTTGCTTCAACCCAAGGAATTCGAAAAAATTCTTGGTGTTTTTTCAACATATATAAAAGAAAACGGCGTAACTGTCTATGACGAAACGGCTCATAAAGGTCTGCTTCGCCACATCTATCTGCGCAAAGGCACAAAAAGCGGCGAAACAATGGTTTGCGCAGTTATTAACGGCAAAAAACTTCCGAATGAAGACAGGCTTGTTTCCGCTTTAACAGAATGTGACAGCTCAATCAAAAGCATCATTGTTAACGTCAACAAAGAAAAAACAAACGTTATTCTCGGCAACCATTGCCGCACCCTCCGGGGCGAGGATTACATAACGGATATCCTTTGCGGACTGACTTTCCGCATCTCTCCCCTTTCTTTCTATCAGGTCAACCGCGACCAGGCAGAAAAACTTTATAACAAAGCGGCGGAATACGCAGCCTTAAGCGGCAGCGAAACGGTGCTTGACCTTTATTGCGGCGCCGGCACAATCGGTCTTTCAATGGCAAAAAACGCAAAGGAAATCATCGGTGTTGAAATCGTGCCTGAAGCTATCAAAGATGCAAAGCTCAATATGCAAATCAACGGCATCAAAAACGCCCGTTTTATCTGCGGCGATGCACCAAAAGCGGCTGAAATCCTTAAAAACGAAGGCATCAGACCCGACGTGATTATTCTTGACCCGCCCAGAAAAGGTTGCTCACCAGAAATGCTTGAAACTGCGGCACAGATGGCACCGCAAAGAATCGTTTACGTTTCCTGCGACCCTGCAACCCTTGCAAGGGACTGCGGAATTTTCGCCACTCTTGGCTATAAAGTAACAAAAGCTACCCCCGTTGATATGTTCCCCCGAACAGGTCACGTGGAGACGGTATGTCTGCTGACCGCAAATTAAAACCACATATCAAATAATTCCAGACCTCTGAAAGCCCTGTGTTTTCGGAGGTTTTTTTGTTCTGAATCAACCGTTTGCGCTGCCGCGGAAATTGTTTACAGATTGTTCACAAAAAAGATTTCACATTTCGGCTTTCTCTTTTGTTTCTTTAATGGGTACTGTCGGAAAAAGGAGGTGTTTCCTGATGAAGAAAGCCAACTGCTCTGCAGATGAAGTGAATGCGGTTGTAGAAAAATACAGCTCATTGATTTTCAGAATTTCATATTGTATTTTGTGTAATCCCCACGATGCGGAAGATGCCGTTCAGGAAACATTCCTGAAATATCTTACAAAATCGCCGGAGTTTAACGACGAAGAGCACCGCAAAGCCTGGCTTATAAAAGTTTCGGCAAACATCAGCAAAAATATGCTTATGTTCAGGCGCCGAAGAGAAACCGTAAACATTGAAGATATTGAAACTATCGGCATCGCTCCGAATGATTTTGATACTTTCGAACTGATAATGAGTCTGCCCGCAAAATATAAAATTGTAATGACGCTTTATTATGTAGAAGGATATAACGGCAAAGAAATCGCAGAAATTGTAGGAATAAAAGAAGACGCAGTCAGAAAAAGATTGCAAAAGGGCAGAGAGCTGCTCAGGAAAGAGTTTGAAAATGAACAAGAGATTGAAGAAAAGGAGCAAGAAGTATGATTGACAGAGAAATAAATGAATTTGTCAGGTTGGTTGGTTCTGTTTCACTTAACGAAAAAGGAAAGCAGCGGATTGCTGATTTTCTGAACAACAGTTTACCGAACCGCAAAGAATTCCCCGTCAAATACGTTGCCGTGGCGTCAGCCGTGGCAGTTCTTGCAGTAGGAACGTTAATTCTGACACAGAATTCAAAACAGAATCTGAATATAAGGTGAAATAAAAATGAACAAAACAATTATCAACCCGTTTTTCAAATATGAAAACAGCAACGCGCCGCTCGGTTTTGAGATTCCCGATTTTTCTATGTTCGGTATGCTCAAAATAACAGCTGAAAACCAGCCTGACTCTCTTGCTTATGAGTATTTCGGCACAAAATGCACTTATAAAAACCTTGTTGAAAAAATCGAAAAAATTTCAGGTGCATATTTTTCTCTCGGTGTTCGCAAAGGTGACATAGTTACAATTATTATGCCCAACACACCCGAGGCAGTTATCAGCATCTATGCTCTTAACAGAATCGGTGCGGTTGCCAATATTCTTCACCCCCTTTCGGCTCAGGAAGAAATCAAAAACCACATCAACAGAGTCAGAAGCAAGGTTGTTCTGTGCGTCAATATCTGCACAGAAAAGCTTGCAAACATCATTGATAAAACCTCTGTCAAAAACGTTATTGTTGCATCGCCCGGTGATTCCATGCCTGCAATAATGAAAACGCTCTATGCACTTAAATGCATCAAAAACTTCAAATACGATAAATCCGACAAAAGATATATGTCCTGGAACACGTTTGCCTCAAAAGCAAAGTTTGTTGCCGAATATCTTCCCGAGGGCGAAGAAAACAAAGAAGTTGCCGTTATTCTTCACAGCGGCGGAACAACCGGCACACCCAAGGATATTATGATTTCAAACAGCAATTTCAACGCTTTCGGCATTCAGGCGGTTCTTACTCTCCGCGACGTTAAGTCGGGCGATAAAATTCTTGCCATTCTTCCGATTTTCCACGGATTCGGTCTGGGCGTTTGCGTTCACGTTTCGTTCTGCTTCGGAGCCTGCTCCGTCCTTATTCCGCAGTTCAACGCAAAACAGTTTGCTTCCATTCTCAAGAAACACAAACCCACAATGATTTTCGGCGTTCCCACCCTTTATGAAGCGCTTATCAAAGCAAAGGGCACTGATAAAATTGATTATTCTTTCCTTAAATATGCCGTCAGCGGCGGTGACACCTTGCCTGAAAAGCTTGAAAACAGCGTTAACGAATTCCTGGCTTCCCACAATTCAAACATAAAAATCTGTGAAGGCTACGGCATGACGGAAGGTCTTGCGGCACTTTGCCTTTCAGTCGGAGAAAACTATAAATCAAGAACCATCGGCAAGCCTCTTATCGGAACTGAAATGTGCATTGTTGAACCCGGCACAACAAACGTTCTTCCTGCAGGCGAAGACGGTGAGCTTTGCGTCAGCGGACCGACTGTTATGATAGGTTACAGAAACAATCCTGAAGAAACCAAAAATGCGCTTCGTGTTCACGATGACGGAAAAACGTGGCTTCACACAGGCGATATGGCGGCAATTGATGAAGACGGCTTTGTTCACTATAAGCTCAGAATCAAAAGAATGATGATAACGTCAGGCTTCAACGTTTATCCCACACAGATTGAAGGCGTTGTTGAAGAGCTTGATTTTGTTGAAAAGTGCGTTGTTGTGTCTGTTCCCCATCAGTATAAGAAAGAAGTTGCCAAAGCATATATCGTTCTTAAAAACGGCAAAGAAAAGAACGAAGCAACAACAGAAGAAATCCGCGCACACTGCAAAAAGAAGCTTATGCATTACAGTGTTCCTTATAAATACGAATATGTTGACCTCCTGCCCAAAACAGCTTATAATAAAATCGACTTTATGAAGCTCCAGAAAGAGAGCGCAAAGGAGGCTGTTTAACGATGGCTAAAAAGCCGCGAACATGGGGATATAAACTGGTCACCCCGTTGCTTTCCCCTTTGTTCAAGCTTTATTATAATCCAAAGGTTTTCGGCAAAGGTAACATTCCCGAAAAAGGTGCGGTTGTTGTTTGCAGCAACCATAAGCACGTCCTTGACCAGAGCCTGGCTATCATAACAACACACAGGCCCATCAATTATATGGCAAAAGCAGAATACTTCAAAGGACCTTTCGCTTGGTTTTTCAAGCTCTCCGGCTGTATCTGCGTAAACAGAAACGGGCACGATGAAGAAGCAAAATCTTCAGCAAATGCCGTTCTTTCAAACGGCGGCGCGCTCGGCATCTTTCCTGAAGGAACAAGAAACAAAACCGATGACCTGATGGGTCCGTTCAAATACGGCGCCGCATCACTTGCCTGCAAAAACGAAGCAATGATGGTACCCGTTGCAGTAACAGGCGAATATAAATTCAGAAGCAAAACCCTTTCATCAAGAATCGGCAAACCTTTTTCAACAAAGGGTATGACCGTTGAAGAAGCAAACCAAAAGCTTCACGATGAGATTATTGTTCTTATTAACGAAAATCTCGCCGCCGGATACGGCACTCCAGAAGAATTTGAAAGAGCAAAAAGATATAACGCAAAGGTAAATATATAACAGTAATCCCTCGGCACAAACGCCGAGGGATTTTTGTTTTTTATTCTATTCTTTGAAACAAAACGGATATTTCTTTTGATATTTGCTTTGCTGTTAATGTTTTCTCCTGCCAATTCAGATCAGTTTCAAGCCAATCAGCTATTTTTTCAGAGGAAAACGGTAAAAACGGGCAAAGCAAAACCGCAATATTAGCAATCAGATAAATACAGTCTGAAATTGTTTTTCTGCACTCTGCCAAATTTTCCGTTCTTGTTTTCCAAGGCTGTTGCGAATCATAATAAACGTTACCGAAACGGATAAGCTCAAAAATTTCTTCAAGTGCTTCACGGAAACTGCCCTTTTCAATCTTTGCTCCGACAGAATCAAAAGCATTCTGCACTCTTGCCCTTATATCGTCACTGACAGACGGTTCTTCAATTTCAGAATTCAGATACTTAACGGAAAAAGCAAGTGTTCTGTTAACAAAGTTACCCCAAGCACCCACAAGTTCAGAATTATTCTGCGTTCTGAATTCTCTGAAAGAAAAATCGGCATCTCTTTTTTCAGGGCCGTTTGCAATAAAGAAATAACGTATTGCATCGGGATTGTAATCATCTGCAAGGTCTTTTGCCCACACCGCATGGTTCCGGCTTGTTGATATTTTTCTGCCCTCAAGTGTTAAGTATTCGCTTGATATAATTTCATCAGGCAGGTGCAGATTTTCACCGTGCGCAAGCAAAAGAGACGGCAGAATTATTGTGTGGAACGGAATATTGTCTTTGCCGTGCACATAATAGTGACGGCTGTTTTCTCCGTATATATCTTTAAAATCAAGGTTTCTTTCTTCGCACAATGCAGACGTTGCTGAAAGATAACCAAGCACGTTTTCTGCCCATATGTAAATCTTTTTATCCCGATAACCTTCCTTGGGCACGTCTATGCCCCAATTCAGGTCTCTTGTGATTGCTCTGTCACGAAGTCCTTCGTCAATATATCTTTTTGTAAAAGCAACGGCATTTTTACGCCAATGACGATGAGAATCAAGATACTCCTCAAGCTCATTTCTTAATTTTGATATAAGCAGAAAAATCTGCGTTGTTTCATTGAAAACAACGGGCGTATTGCACTCGGAGCATTTTGCATTTATAAGCGAATCTGCATCAAAAATCTCACCGCAGGCATCGCACTGGTCTCCTCTTGCTGCCTGACCGCAAACGGGGCAGATGCCAACAACCAGTCTGTCCGTAAGCACCTGTTGACAAGCGGGACAATACGCCTGTTTTACGGTTCTTTCTTCAACATATTTGCTCTCATACAGCTTTTTATGAAAGTCT
This sequence comes from Acutalibacteraceae bacterium, assembly GCA_045588295.1. Lineage (GTDB taxonomy): Bacteria > Bacillota > Clostridia > Oscillospirales > Acutalibacteraceae > CAG-177. The sequence goes on along the minus strand of JAZNDY010000033.1, from coordinate 9,951 downwards.
GAGACAAATGATTTATGCCTTTCTGCAGATGTTTTGGTGTATAAATCGTAAGAAAAACCAAGTTTGCCGAAAACATTACAAAATTCGTTGTGATAATATTCGCTGATTTCTTCGGGCGTTTTATTTTCCTGATTTGCTCTTATGGTTATAGGTGTGCCGTGGCAGTCACTGCCTGACACATAAAAAACTCTGTCGCCTTTAAGCCTGAAATACCTTGCAAGCACGTCACCGGGAAGCAACGCCGCAATATGCCCGATATGGAGCGAGCCGTTTGCATACGGCCAGGCTCCGCCTATAATAATGTTGTTCATATTTAACTCCTCATTTCTTTTGCTGTTATAAATTTTGTTTTTTGCAGTTTAAAACACTGTTTCTCTTTCCACATATGTGGGCTGAGCTGCAATTTTTATGTTAATGGGAAAATACTCTTCAATGTCGTTGACCGTCAGGCGGTTGCCGTCTGAACCAAGAATATAATATTCAAAATTTCTTGTGTCATTAACAAAGCAGCCGGAAATCACCTTATGCGTGCCGTCATCTTTAAGCACGGGCATAAGAATAAGCTCCTGACCCTTTGCTCCGACTGCAGCCTGCGGAAGCGTTGTAAAAGAAAGGTATTCGCTTTTATATTTGTTCAGAAAATGCTGCTGAAAAACATTGATATAAAGCTCATCGCTGTTTTCTTTTATCTTTGTTTCGCACATAATCATATCAGCGTTATGGTATTCCGTGTTGATACTGTTGCCAAGCGTTGTGTTGCCTTCATACTCAAAAACAGCCTCCACGCCTTCGAAATAAAGGTATTCGCTGTAGTGCTCAATAACGCCGTAGCTGTAATTACCGTCTAAACCGTTCTTGTTGAAATCATAGCTGATATAAATAACGGACACCGCTGAAACAACTGAAAGAGCGGCAGGCAAAACGGCGGCAACGGCAATAAGAGCCTTTTTGATTTTTCCTTTGAATTTTCTGTTTTTGCTGATTTTGTGTGTTATTGCGGCAATTGCAAGCTGCAAAACAAAAATAAAAATACAAGTAACAAGCGTATAACTTGCAGGTGTAAAAATATCATAATGATATGACTCCACTTTGCCTGCACCGCACATAAGCAGAGTTGTTGAGAGGAATGACGACGCAAGGTTGCCGATAATAACGGGATAAAATTTGCCGAGCAAACCGTAAATCACGGGCAGAAGCAAAACTGAAATATTTATGAGAGAATTGAATCCGTTAAAAGGCTCCATCATAAAAATTGTTGCAAACGCAACGGGAAATGCAAAGGGAAGACACCACAGGAATTTTTTGAAGTTTTCTTTCATTTTAATCACTCTTTCTGAAATTATTAGGGTTATTTTTTTCCCTTTCGTCTATAAGACGAATAAAAAAACGGTTTGGTTTGAGTTTTTTAAAAATTTCCTCAAAAATTTTTATATATAAAAAACTTGACTTTATTGCGTTAAATTGGTTTAATATTATTATACTTTAACAGGAGGACTTACAATGAAAAATTTCAGAAAAGCTTTGTGTGTTATCCTCAGCGTTATGCTCTGCCTGCAGCTCGGCATTATGGGCTTTGCTCAGGCTGAACCCACTGTTGCTGATTACACCATCGTTAACCCCTATGCAGACGTTGTTTGGACAGGCGCCAACGCCTGGGGCGCTTACAAAGGCTCACTCCATTCACACACTACTTACAGTGATGCAAACTATTCCCTTGAGGTTATGGTTAAGGAATCATATGCAAGAGGCTATGACTTCCTCGCAATTGCTGACCACGGCGTAACAGGCGTTGATTGGGACAAGGCTCCGTATCTTCACCCCCTCTATCTTTATCAGCTTGTTATCGGCAACGAATTCAAGCACCTCACAACCGAAGAATACGAAGCAATCAAGAACGGCACATATAATGACAGAGGCTACGGTATGACCCCCGTTCTCGGCGCTAACGAATTCAACAACCTCTCACTCTCCAAGAACCACGTTAACGGCCATTTCCTTGAGCCTGATGAAGGTAACGCTTTCCCCGGTATGGAAAACGAGCAGGGCTTTGACGATGCACTCGCATATATCGATGCACACGACGGTCTTTCATACATCAACCACCCCGGTGACTGGCTTGACAGCAACTCAAACCACGCTATCGTTAACGATGAAGCAGCCATCAAGTTCTACGGTGACCTCATTCTTAAATATGACAGCTGCCTCGGTATGGAAATCCTTAACGAAAAGAACGGCACAACCGGTTATGACAGAGTTCTTTGGGATAACGTTCTTATGTACACTATTCCCAGAGGCAAAACCGTTATCGGCTTCAGCAACTCCGATGCTCACGAGCCCAGCACAATCGATTCATCATTCAGCGTGTTTATGATGGAAGAAAACACATCAGATAACATCAGAGCAACAATGCAGAGCGGTGCGTTCTTCGGTGTTACAAGAAGACTGCGCGCCAACGACCTCAACGAAATCGGTCCCGAGGCTGAAATTGACTGCATTGATTCAGGTCTTCCCTACCCCATGTTCACAAACATCGCAGTTAACGGCCACACAGTTGACGTTTCAACAACAGATGCAAAAACTCTTCAGTGGATTGCAGACGGCAAGGTTATTAAGACTGTTGACGTTACAAACAGCGGCTCATACACTCTCAACCTTGACGAAATCGAAGGCGCAGAAAACTACACTTATATCAGAGCAGAGCTTTTTGGCGACGGCGGTCTTTGCTGCTCACAGGCTTTTGTAATTGATAACGGAAGCGATACAATCGTTGACGAGCCCGTATCAGTTATTGATTCTTTCCTGAGCAAAATCGTTAACTTCTTCAAGGGCACAAAAATCTGGACTCTTATCATCGAGCTCACCAGACTTTAATTTTAAATAATTAACTAAAACGCCACGGCTGATTCATCTTGAGTTGGCCGTGGCTTTTATTTTATACAATAATATTTACTTACCTACGCAGAAACGCGAAAACACCTCGTCAACAACAGCCGCTGTTGCTTTTTCGCCTGTCAGCTCAAGCAAAGCATCAATGGCACAATCGGCGCAAACGTTAACCGCATCAAGCGTAACTCCGCCCATAATTGCTGATATTGCCTCGTCGATGTGACCCATCGCCCTTATGCAGCACTGCCTTTGCCTTTCGCTCGTCAGGCAAGCCGCAGAGGGGTCAAATTCGTTTGTCATCATAATTTCGGCAACCGCCTGCTCAAGCTTATCTCTGCCTGCACCCGTTGAAGCAGAAAGCTCCACTGTAAACGGAAAAGCTTTTTCAATAACCTCTCTGTCTGCCGCGGCAGGCAGGTCGGCTTTGTTAAGAATTGCAACGCTTTTCTTTGTTTTGCACTGTTCAATTATATCAAGGTCATCGGCATTCAGCGGCACACTGGTGTCAAACACGGCAAGAACAAGCTCCGCTCTTTCAAGGCGGCGCTTTGCAAGGCTGACGCCCATATTTTCAACAACGTTTTCCGTTTCTCTGATACCTGCGGTATCGGCAACACGCAGAATGATTTCGCCAAGCATAATGCGCTCTTCAACAATATCACGGGTTGTGCCTGCAATATCTGTTACAATTGAACGCTCATAACCGGTAAGCATATTCATCAGCGTTGATTTGCCTACGTTGGGTTTGCCGGCAATAACGGTGTCCACACCGTCTGTAACAGCTCTGCCGCAATCATAGCGGCGAACAATTTCTGCAAGGTCTGCTTTTGTTTTTTCAAAAACGGGCAGCATCTGTGATGCGCTGATGTCTTCAATATCCTCGTCGGGATAATCAACCCACGCGGCAAGCGAAGCACAAACGCCGATAATTCCGTCGGCACATTCTCTGATTTTTTTGCTCAGGTTGCCATCAAGCGTGTTAAGCGCGGCAGCGGCAGCCTGTTTGCCCGACGCGCCGATAAGCGCCATAACGCTTTCACTGCCTGCAAGGTCAATTTTGCCGTTGAGGAACGCTCTTTTTGTGAATTCGCCTGCTTCGGCAGGCTCTGCACCGGCATCAAGCACAGCGCGGAGAGCTCTTTTTGTGATATAAAGACCGCCGTGGCAACTGATTTCACAAACGTCTTCGCCCGTATAGCTTTTGGGCGCACGAAAAACGAGGCAAACCGCCTCGTCTATTTTTTCGTTATCAGCATACACCGCACCAAAGGAAGCGGTATAGCCCTTAAAATCGCAAAGATTCTTGCCGCCGACAGGTCTGAACACCTTTGCGGCAATTTCAAGCGCATTTTCGCCTGAAATGCGGATTGTTCCTATTCCGCCCGGTGCGTTGGGTGTTGCAATTGCGGCAATTGTTCGGTTACTCATATGTTATTTCCTTTCATTCGCAAACAAGAGGAACTCTTTTGCCTGTAATTCGCTTGGCAATGCGTGAAAAAGCAAGTGTAGAGGGTGAAAATTCGCCCGGAATGACGCCCGTTACCGAACAATAGCCAAGCTTCGGGTCACGGGGCACAATGCCGAGCAACTGAACACCCGTTTCGTCAATGCATTGGTCAATATTAAGCAATCTGTGCTTGCAGACAGGCTTGACTTCAAACATATTTATAATCAGCTTTACGTCGCTTATGCCCAATTTATCAAGCTCATCAAAAGCTCTGCCGCAGCTTCGCACACAAACGCTGTCAGGCGTTGAAACCACAACCGCCCTTTCTGCGCCTGCGGCGGCAATCTCAAAGCCTCTGTCTATGCCTGCAGGTGAATCTATAAAAATATAATCGTAATCTGATTTGAGTGACTTTATCATCTCTGCCATAGCCTTGGGGGTAAAAGCACCGTTAAACCTCGGCGGTGCGGCAAGCAAATCAACGCTTCCGCTGACTATCGCCTGCTCTGCGGTGCATCTGTCAAGCAAAATGTCACCCCAGTCAAAAACAACCTTATCGCTGACACCGAAAAGCAAATCAAGCGAGCGCAGACCTACGTCGCAGTCAACGGCAAGCACCTTTTTGCCGTAAGCGGCAAGAGCCCTGCTGACACCTGCTGTGAAAGAGCTTTTGCCTGAGCCGCCCTTTCCCGATGAAACAAGAATTATTTCAGCCATCGGCAAACTCCTTTCTTAAGGTAAATGCAATCACCTTACGGAATAAATGTATTTTCAGGCTGGAAATCTTCAAAAGTTCCGCTCTGTGAAAAATAAAAATCGCAGATTTCTGCAACAACGGGTGCAACAAAAACGCCCGACGTCATACCTTCACCCACAACCGCAACCGCGATTTCAGGGTTTTCATAGGGTGCAAACGCAATAAGGAAACCGTTGTTGATTTTAACTGACTGACCTTCAATCTGCCTGATTTCCTGTGACGTACCTGTTTTGCAGGCTACTTTAACAGGAAGGTGGTCAAAATAATCGGCGCAATAACCCGTTGTGCCAACCTTAAGCATTCCCCTTTTGACGATATCAAGTGTCCCTGCCGAAATTCCGGTTTCAGCAACAACTTCAGGCTGGGTTTCATATACCGTCTGTGAATAATCGTAACTTTTTACGCTTTTAACAAAGTGAGTTTTATATCTTGTGCCGCCGTTTGCAATTGTGGCGGTGTAATTTGCAAGCTGAATGGGTGAGAAAAGGTTGCCAGCCTGACCGATGGCCGACTGAACGGTATAACCGGGAAGCCATGTCTGACCGAGCGACGAACGGTATTCAGGGCTGTCCAAAACACCCGAAGCCTCTGCAAGCTCACATCCCGTTTTTGCACCCAGACCAAAGAGAATGCGGTATTCGTTCATCTTTTCAATACCGATGTTTTTGCCGACCTCATAAAAGAAGGTGTTGCAGGATTCATCGATGGCATTGACAACGTTAACGTGGCGTGTATCGTGATGCTGTTCGCACTTGAAGTGCTGACCGAGATATTCATAGCTGCCTGAGCAATAAACCGTTGTGTCCTCTACAATTTCGCCGCATTCAAGAGCCGCAACAGCAACGGAGGGCTTCATTGTGGAGCCTGTTGCATAGGTTGAAAGCAACGCTCTGTTCCAAAGCGGCGAGCCTGTTGCGGTGTTGAGCTGAGCAACGTTTTCCGCATAGGTTGAAACGTCATAAGTGGGGTAAGTTGCGCAGGCAAGCACCGCACCCGTGCGGCAGTCAAGAACAACCACTGCACCTGCATCGTTAACCAGGTTTCCTTTTGTGCCTGCATAATCAAGCAGAGCATCTCTGAGCGCATCCTGCGCAACCTGTTGCATAGGTGCATTGATTGTAAGCACAACGTTATTGCCCTGAACGGGAGCTGTTGTTACCTGCGACGTTCTGTTGCCGTTTGCGTCGATATAAACGGTTTCAACGCCGTCTGTGCCTTTCAGATATGATTCCATGGCATACTCGATGCCGCTTTTGCCGATGATATCGGTAATCTTATAACCCTGAGCCTTTTTTTCTGCATATTCTTCGGCATCAATTGCGCCGACTCTGCCCAGAATGTGGGGCGCAAGCTTACCGTCAGTATAATTTCTGACAGGGTCAACCCTGACGTCAACGCCCTCATAAAAACCGCTGTTTTCTTTGATGAGAGCCACTGTTTCATCGGGCACGTCTGTTGCAAAAACATAGGGTGTTCCGATTCTGAAATATATGCGCTTCATTCCGTAGCAGACAGATGCAATTTTGCGTGCCTCCTGCGGAGAATATTTTTCAAGTGAATAATACTCAACCAGAGTATCAAAACAGTTCTGCGCCGTTGCATATTCGTTGAGGTTAAGCATATCGGCGCTCTTCATTTCTTTAATAAGCTCCTCTGAGTCTTCTTTATATGCAATTTTTCCGCTCGCATCAAAAACAAGAGGCAGAATATCCTCCCACACAAGCGAATTTTCTTCAAAATGCCTGATGAGACTGTGAATTATTTCGTTTCTTTTTTCCTGCTCATTGCCTGATGGAAAAAACGCCGCATCAAAAATAATTGTGTAACCCTGTGTGTTATAAATAAGCGGCGTTCCGTTACTGTCAACAATTTCGCCTCTTGCGGCGGCAATTGTTGCGGTTTTTTCTGAGATTGCAAGGCTTGCGGCGTTATATTTTTCGCCGTCAATTATCTGCACCTTTACAAAATCAAAAACAAAAAAAGCAAAGAAAAACAGGATGACACAGACCGAAACAAGTCGTCTGGCCGGAGTCATTTTAACGTGCATAGTCTGCATCTCCTTTCGTCAACAATAGTTTGCCCGTTAATTACTCTTCAACAAAGATTTTTTCAACTGCTCTGACAAGGATAAACATTACGGGCAACAAAACAACCGTGTAAGCGATGCCGGGCAGGTAATAGCGCAGAAGCATAAACCACGCCATATCCAGACCGCCCGCAATATAATGGAAAAACCAATATCCGACTTCATAGAGCGGAACAAAAATTACCGTCAGCAAAAAAGCGGTAACAATGTTGTTACGCATAATGGTGTTTATAAGCGTGCCGCAGATGAACCCCACCGTCAGCAAAAACAGGGCGTTAAAGCTTGCGCCTGAGGCGTGCATATCCCAAAGCGCACCTGCAAACAGACCAAAAAACATTCCTGCAACATCACGTTCAAACATTGCAATGCAGATAACCGCAGGAATAAGCAACAAAGCCCTGACTCCGAAAATCTGCGGGAAGAAGCCGTCGGTGTTCTGAAGCACCGAGAGCCCCAGCAGAATCAAAGCAAGGCTGCCCCGTCGCAATATCAACTTTTTGCGTTCGGTTTCTATTGTCATATGTAATATCACTCAATAGTCTGAACAGACTGACCGTCAAACGAGGTTATAACAAAAACATCTGTAAGTTTGTTGAAATCAACACCGGGTTTTATGATTGCGCTTGCAGAAATATCAACAGTTGCATCAACCACGTCAACAACAGTGCCCACAATAAGGTCTCTGGGAAAAACGCCGCCGATGCCTGACGTGCACACAATGCCGCTGGTTGTTATTGCCGTTGAGTCGGGCAGGTTGGGCATCTGGCAATAGCCTTGCCTTGCAAGCTCAACGCTTGAGGTAACGTAACCCGATTCACGTGACCTGACCTCATAGGCACTAACGTTAACGTCAGGGCTGAAAATAGTGCTGACTTTGCATTGAGTCGGCGTTACGCTCTCAACCACACCCACAAGGTATTCGCCATAGATAACGGGATCATTTTTGCTGATTCCGTGGAGCGAGCCTTTATTAAGCGTAAAATATCCGAGGTTGTCGGCAGCATCTCTGCCGATTAGAGCCGCTTCAACAAACTCATAGTCAGCGTGCTCTTCTTTAAGCTCCAGAAATTCCTGATAGAATTTGTTCTTCTGCTTAAGCTGCTCATAATCAACAAGCTGGTCAGTAAGGGTATCAACCTTTTTTTCAAGCTCATCAACCTGCTCTGAAAGGGCAGATGAGGATTTGAAAGAAATCGGCAAATCCTCAAACTGCGCAGCAACAAACGTTGAAAACCTTGTCAGCGGACCGAAAACAAAGCTCACGGCGCTGTTTATGGGTGAAGAGCCGCTCCTTGAAACAAGCGCAAAAAGCGAGCCTGCCAACAAGGCGGCGGCAACAACCGCAAATATTCTAAATGCCGTGCTCTTAAAAAAACGGGCCATCAGATTGCTCCTTATGAATTACTCGAATCAGATATATTTTTTGTTGCTGATAATGTTAAGATTATCATTTTCAAGGCAGATACCCGTGCCGTCTGCAACGCAGTCAAGCGGATTAACCGCGATGTTTACGGGAATCTTTGTTTCAGCGGAAATAAGCTTATCAAGACCTCTGAGCAGTGCACCGCCGCCTGTGAGCATGATGCCGTGGTCAATAATATCCGCTGCAAGCTCGGGAGGTGTTTTTTCAAGAGTGGACTTAACGGCATCAACAATCTGTGAAACAGTGTCTGCCATAGCCTCTCTGATTTCTTCTGAAGTGATATCAACGTTCTTGGGCAGACCGTCCATAAGGTTTCTGCCCTTGATGTTCATTGTACCCTCACCCTCATAGGGATAAGCTGAACCGATTTTGATTTTGATGTCTTCTGCGGTTCTTTCACCGATAAGAAGATTATATTTCTTTTTAATGTAAGCGATGATAGCTTCGTCAAAGTTATCGCCTGCAACTCTGCAGGAGTTGGCGGTAACAACGCCGCCGAGTGAGATAACGGCAACTTCTGCTGTGCCGCCGCCGATATCAACAACCATGCTGCCTGTTGCTTCGCTGACGGGAAGACCGGCACCGATAGCCGCAGCCATAGGTTCTTCAATAAGGCTTACGTATTTTGCGTTTGCTGCCTTTGCGGCATCATAAACAGCTTTTCTTTCAACCTCTGTAACGCCTGAAGGAATGCAGATAAGCACTCTGATGCGTGAAAAGGGGTGACGCTTTGTTGTTCTTTTGATGAAAGAAGCAATCATTTCCGCAGTAATCTCAAAGTCGGCAATAACGCCGTCTTTAAGGGGTCTGACTGCGATGATTGAGCCGGGAGTTCTGCCTATCATTTCTTTAGCTTCGCTGCCGACTGCAACAACTCTGGGCGGATTGCTTTTCTGGTCAACGGCAACAACCGAAGGCTCTCTGATAACTATGCCCTTGCCCTTAACGAAAACAAGGGTGTTGGCGGTACCAAGGTCGATACCGATATCCTGTGTGAATAACATATTTATTTCCCTCCCGAAAAACGATTAGTGAACAAATTCGATGGTGTTGAGAATCTTGACCATATTGTCAATTTCACCGGTAAGATCGCGGTTAGAGTCAAATCTGCATCTGTAAACAACACCCTGGTGTGAGAATGTAATGAATCCAAGGTAAACACCTGTGCCGTTAACGGTGGTGTAAGCTGAAATAAAGTTTGCATCTTCGCCGGCAATCTTCATCGATTTGTTTGTTGTTACTCCACCGGGGAAAACCTTAAAGAACGCGCTGCAGTCCTCCTGAACCTTTTCAAGCTTTTCGTTTCTCATTGCTGAAATGGAAATCTGGTCTTCTGTTCCGTCTTTTTTGAT
>JAZNDY010000032.1:0-1531 GCA_045588295.1 Acutalibacteraceae bacterium | reverse complement strand
TATTTTGAATTGTTTTCTGCAACAACATATTTTTCAATATTTTTAAGTTCGGGCACAGAGCCGCTGTAGCTTGACGGCAGATAAAGCGTTTTCGCAAACTCAAAAATCAGAAAGTCATTATTATCAATATCTGTTATTACTTTTATATTTTTGGCCGTTCTGAAGTTATTGCATATATCTTCTGCAAGCTCGCTGAGATTTGCTTCTTCAAGCGCAAATCTGCTTTGCTGCTCAGCTCTTGTTACGGCAAGCAAAGAAGAAACAAGCAACGCCATTTTGTCCGCCTGCTCTTCAACGGATTCAAGCGCCTGCAGCCTGTCATCGTCATCTGCATTCTTTGAAAGAGCATATTCACACTCCGCTTTGATCACAGCAAGAGGTGTGCGCAGCTCGTGAGAAGCATCGGAAGTGAAGCGTTTTTCATTTTCAAAAGAAGCCTGCAGCCTTTCAAACATTTCGTTGAAGGTGTCGGAAAGCTTGCTTATTTCACGCGGAGCTTTGCTTGCTTCAAGGCGTTTTGAAAGGTCGTTACCCGTTGATATCTTATGCGCCGATGCTGTTATTTTTTCAATGGGAGAAACAGTTTTCTTTGAGATTAAATATGCACCGATTGCGGCAAGAATTATAAAGACGGGAAACAGATAGAGCGCACTTTTACCAATGGCATCAAACACGGTTACCGCCTCATTTATCGGGCAGACCGCACGCACATAAACCTTGCCGTATGACGAAGTTTCAGAGGTAAATTCAATTTTAAAAACCTGCCTGTCCTGATATAGCGGAATTTCAACACCGATGATTTTTGCTTCTTCTTTGCTTACAGCTGCGTGTGAAAGCGCAATATCAACAGCTTCGCCTGTGCTTATGCCGTTTTTGAAATTTGTTTCTTTATATTCGGCGGCTTTAAGCTCGTTGACGGGTGTAACGTCTGCTTCGTATGAGATTATCTGACCTGACATAACGTCGATTTCATACTCAAACTTTGTGAAACTGAGCAGTTCGGAATAAACGTAATAATCTTCGCCGCCAAGCTTAACGTCGGCAACGCCGTTATTACCCAAAGAAGCCGAATCAATCAGAGCGTGCGGAGTTTCGCCGCTTATGTAATCCCCGTTTTCGCTGAACAAGTCGCAATAAACACCGCCCGAATAATAGGCAAAATCGTTTTCAACCTCAAAAATGCCGTTGCTGTATTCCATCTCATCAGAATTACTCTGCACAGCGGTGATAAGAGTCTGCTTTATTTTTTCGTCAGCAGTTTTGCGGCTTATAAGCATAAGCGCAGTTACGCTGACAGCACAAACAACCGTAATAAGAACGGTTATCCACAGCGTTGTTATTATTTTAAATGAAAGCTTTTTCATTTTCCCTCCCTGAGAACGTATCCCATTCCTCTGACGGTATGAATCAGCTTTTTATCAAAGCCGTCGTCAATTTTTTTGCGCAGATAGCGGATATAAACGTCAACCACGTTTGTTCCGCCCTCATAATCATAATTCCAGATGTGGTCTTCAATTTTTTCTCTGCTGAG
>JAZNDY010000031.1:0-3962 GCA_045588295.1 Acutalibacteraceae bacterium | reverse complement strand
CCCTGCTGTGCTGTAGCTGATATCGCTGAAGTCAAAATCATCATCGTTTTCAGCCTCAGCGTTCCATGCCGCCCAGTTTTCAGGTGTCCAGAGCTCAACTCTGTTCATCGCACCTACTGCAAGCACTTCATCCTCAAGTCCGGCATATGCCTTATAATCATCCTTGATTGAAATTCGGCCTGATTTATCAACCGTTACCTTTTCAACTCTGTCAGCAAGTCTGCGCTGAGCCGCAGCCTGTTTTTCGCCGCTGAAAGCAGAGATAACGCCGTAGCTGAAGTTTGCCCACTCTTCTTCAGAGAAGAGGATAAGGCACGGCTCTTTGTGAATGGACTTCATAACAATAATCGTTTCACCGAGTTCTTTTCTGAATGACGGAGGAATTGCCATTCTGTTGACTTGGTCAAATTTTCTTGTTTCTTTGCCTGCTAAAACTAATGACAGAATGATTCCTCCCTTCCAAAAAGTCCCCAAAAGTCCCCTATAGCCACCTTTAGTACCCTTATTATATATTACCCTTTCAAGAATTACAAGTCCTTTTTGAAATTTTTTTGCATTATTTTTAAACTTTTTTATTCCAAAAACAACAAAATAATCCAATTTTTGGTTTTTGATAAATTCGGCTCAGACCAAGAGCATCAAGCAGTCAGAATCAGCATATCTTCGGGGCTTATATCAGGCTGCAAGGCACAGTTTATTGCAAGCGCCGTCAGCTTTGCGGCTCGTTCAACCATCAGATCAACCTCACGCGGCGTAACTATCATCCGTTCAGCGTTTTCGGGCAAACCGGGTCTGTCTGCGCCCGAATAATCAGCAACAAGCGTTGCTGCATCAACAACAGTCGGCACACCTATCGCAACAACGGGAACACCCAAAGTTTTTTCGCTTATCTCCTTGCGTGAATTTCCCACGCCCGAGCCGGGCACTATACCCGTTGAGCAAAGCTGAACCGTGTTGCCCAGGCGTGAAACGCTTCTTGCCGCAAGAGCATCAACGGTTATAACGGTGTCGGGTTTAATCGCAGCAACAACGCCTTTGATAAGTTCAAGCGCCTCTGCGCCTGTATCACCCGTCACACCCGTTGAAAACGAGCTGACCGTGCGAAGCCCCGTCAGACCCGTCTGGCGCAAAAGCTCCCCTGTTATATGGCGCGTTGCAAAAATCATTGAAGCGCATTTCGGGCCGAGTGCATCAGGCGTTATTTTCATATTACCAAGCCCAACCACAAGCACACTTCCGCTTGCAGGCAAAAACCGCCTTATTTCGTTAGTAAGCGCATCAAGGCTGTCGTCAATAAACTGCGCATGCTTTGCAAACGGTGCAACTTCAACAGTAACATACGTCCCGCGAGGCTTGCCGATGACTTCTTCACCTTTTTCATCAATAACGTTAATTCTGCTTACCTTAGCTTTTTTCTCTCTGAACGCCTCAATTTCAACGCCGTCTATTTCTGTTTTGCCTAAAAATTCGCATCTTTCGAGGGCTAAATCTGTTCTGAAATCCATATTTTAAATTACCTCTTGATTTTTTATGGGATATTTAGTATTATTAATTGAAATTATTTTAATATTTTTCAAAAATTCCTTGCAATTGTTGAAAAAATGTGTTATCATAATCACCTGTATGAAGAAGGAGGTGTCGTAATGCCCAATATCAAGTCAGCAAAAAAGAGAGTTATCGTTAACAAGACAAGAGCTGCAAGAAACAAGTCTCGCAACACTGCTCTTAAAACAGCTATCAAAAAGGCTCACGCAGCCGTTGAAGCTAACGCTCCCGAAAAGGAAGCTATTGTAAGAGAGGCTATCAAGAAGGTTGACCAGGCTGCTGCTAAGGGTCTTATCCACAAGAACAACGCAGCTCACAAAAAGTCAGCTCTCGCTCAGCTCATTAAATAATTTGAGCTAAATTATTTTAGCAAATTAACCGCAGTTATTTATAGCTGCGGTTTTGCTTTTTTGACAAATAATTCCTAAATCAGATAAATTTTTTTGTTAATTTATATTTCAACCTGTTGACAAGCTATAAATCATAATGTATAATAATTCCATAATTATAATAACGGAGGTTATTAAAAATGAAAAAAGCTCTTAAAATTCTCGGTATCATCCTTGTTATCGCTGGCGTTGCTGCAGGCATCTATTTCTTAGTTAAGAAGATCCGTGAGAAGAAAGCTCTCGCTGACAACGAAGAAAACTACGTTTCCTGCTCATGCTGCGAAGCAGAAGAAGCTGTTCAGGCTTAACAATTTAATTTGATTAATAAAATGGCTTGCAGGTTTTGCCTGCAAGCTATTTTATTGCCCAAACACCCTTTTTAGCCAATCTTTAAGAATTTCTTAAATTAGACCAAATCATATTGACAAAATTTACGTTTAAGGTATGATTTTAATAGTAGGTTACTTTTCTTTGGAATTGGTTATTAATGAAGCAACCACGCCGCAGATTATGGCGGCAGTCACTCCGCCCGATGCCGCAGTAAACGGCCCTGTGAGAATCCCTCTCACCCCCTGCTCGGCAATCGCCTCTCTCGTGCCTTTTGCCAAAGCATAACCAAAACCCGTCAGCGGCACGCTTGCGCCTGCGCCCGCAAAGCGCACTAGCGGCTCATAAACCCCTGCCGCCCCAAGCACAACGCCAAGCACAACAAACGTAACCAATATTTTAGCAGGCGTCAGTTTCGTCAGGTCAATCAGCAATTGGCCAACAAAACAAATTAATCCGCCAACAGCAAAAGCTTTCAGCAATTCGGTAACAATCCCCATGGCAACCATCCTCTTTTATTTTTATTATTGTGCAAAACTTTTTGGTTATTCAGCACAAAAATGAAAATAGCTATTGACAAAACAACGATAAAACAATAATATTTATATTGTGTTTTCCGGGGGGAAACAATAAATAAAAAGGAGTATTAAAATGGTATTTGAAAAAATCAAGAAGATCATCAGCGAACAGCTTGAAGTTGATCAGAACATCGTAACAGAAAACGCTTCCATCACAGGCGACCTTGGCGCAGACAGCCTTGACCTTGTTGACCTCGCAATGTCAATTGAAGACGAATTTGACATTGAGCTTTCTGATGATGCTCTTGAAAAGATTAAGACAGTAAGCGACCTTGTTGCTTATATTGAAGACAGAACCTGATCAGGTCTATAATGCACCGCTTTACGCGGTGCTTTTATTTTTTTGACACAGCTTTTATAATATGATATAATTATAACGTTAAGAACTCTGCAAAGGAGACGGATTATGATTATCAAAAACGCAACGGTTTTTACAGAAAACTTTGAACCCGTTAAAACAGATATTACAATTGAAAACCAGATAATAAAATCACTTGCCCCAAGCAAAAGTGACGGCGAGGATTTTTCAGGTTGCGCCGTATTACCCGGATTTATCGACATTCACATCCACGGTTGCAATATGGCTGACACAACTGACGGCAATTCAGACTCAGTATTCAAAATGAGCAAATGGCTTGCCACAAAGGGCGTTACGTCATTTTGCCCCACAACAATGACTCTGCCGCCGGATATACTTGAAAAATGCTTCGGTTATGCTGCAGAAACAATGGGCAAAGAAGAAGGCGCGTATATACACGGCATCAATATGGAAGGCCCGTTTATATCACACGCCAAAAAGGGTGCGCAGGCAGGCGAACATATAATTGCACCTGATTTTGAAATGTTGAAAAAGCTTAACCACATCTGCCCCGTTAAGCTTGTTGACGTTGCACCCGAGGTTGACGGCGCAATGGAATTTATAGAAGAAGCCAAAACTCTATGCACTGTTTCGTTAGCGCACACAGCAGCAAACTACGCAACAGGCATTGAAGCAATCGGCAAGGGTGCCAAGCACGCAACGCATCTTTATAACGCAATGAATTGCCTGACCTCAAGAGAAGCAGGTATGGTTGGCGCAGTTATGGACAGCGCTGACGTTACCGCCGAACTGATTTGTGACGGC
>JAZNDY010000030.1:0-2572 GCA_045588295.1 Acutalibacteraceae bacterium | reverse complement strand
CGGCGATTACATGGGTTGAGGTGAGCAATATGTCAACCCATAAGCATATTGATAAAATCTGCTGCGTTGCCGTTGCATTGGCTCTTGTTATAACCGTTTTATTTATGAACGGAAAGTCACTCGGAATTGTTTCCGCAGGCAAACCAGTGGGTTATGAAAACCGCCTTTTTGCAACAGACAGAGTTCATACCATTGACATTGTTATGAACGATTGGGAAGGGTTTATCGAAACCTGCGAAAACGAAGAATATTCGATGTGTTCCGTTGTTATTGACGGTGAAAACTATTCCAACATCGGCATAAGAGCAAAGGGAAACACCTCACTCAGCAATGTTTCGCAGATGAACAGCAACAGATACAGCTTCAAGCTTGAATTTGACCAATACGATAAAACAAAAAGCTACTACGGTCTTGATAAAATCAGCCTCAACAACATCATTCAGGATAACACCTATATGAAGGATTATCTTGTATACAGAATGATGGGTGAATTCGGTGTTGCCGCACCGCTTTGCAGCTATGTTTATATCACCGTCAACGGTGAGGATTTCGGACTCTATCTGGCGGTTGAATCAATAGAAGAATCGTTCCTGCAAAGAAACTACGGAAACGATTACGGCGAACTTTATAAACCTGACAGCATGAGCTTCGGCGGCGGAAGAGGCAACGGAAAAGATTTTGATTTTTCAGAGTTTGAAAACAACGAAGAAAATGCAGAAAATAACCGCAACAATCAGATGCCGACTCCTCCCGAAGGCTTTGGCGGCAGAGGTCAAAGACCGTTTGATAACGGCGAAAATCCTTTTGAAAACGGTGAAATGCCGGACTTTTCACAGATGCCGGATATGTCACAAATCCCTGAAATGCCCAAAAACTTTGAGGACAGAGCTTTTGCCGACAGAGGCGAAAAAGACGGTATGGGCGGTAAAGGCAGCGATGATGTGAAGCTCAAATATATCGACGATTCATTTGAGAGCTACTCCAATATCTTTGATAACGCCAAAACAGATATAACCGATGCCGATAAAACCCGTCTGATCGAATCTCTCAAAAAATTAAGCAACGGTGAAAATATTGAATCTGTTGTTGATATTGAGCAGGTCATAAAGTATTTTGTTGTTCATAATTTTGTGGTCAACGGTGACAGCTACACGGGCAACATGATTCACAACTATTATCTCTATGAAAAAGACGGAGTTATGTCCATGCTTCCGTGGGACTATAACCTTGCGTTCGGAACGTTTCAGTCATCCGATGCAACAAGTGCGGTCAATTCCGCAATAGATTCTCCCGTTTCGGGCGGCGATATCAGCGACAGACCGATGATTGCATGGATATTCGAAAATGAAGAATACACAAATCTTTATCACGAATATTTCTCACAGTTCATAAGTGAATATTTCGACAGCGGTGAATTTGAAAAAGAGATTGACGCCGTAACGGAAATAATTTCACCCTATGTTGAAAAAGACCCCACGAAGTTTTGCGATTATGACAGCTTCGTGCTCGGCGCATCAACCTTGAAAAAGTTCTGTATGCTCAGGGCTGAAAGCGTAAGCGGACAGCTTTGCGGAACGATTTCCTCCTCAAACTCACAAAGTTCTCTCTCCTCGGTTGATGCGTCGGGTATTAATATATCGGATATGGGAACGATGTCGATGGGCGGCAGAGGCGGTATGCCCGGCGGTGAAAGACCGCAGAAAAATCCCGATCAGACAAATCCCGAAACAACAGAACCTGCCGAGGAAACAGCAAGTATTCCGAACGAAGATGTTCCAAAAACTCAACCGAAACCTCCCGAAACAAACGGAGATTTTCCTGAATTCAACGGTCAGTTGCCTCCAAATTTCAACGGTCAGATGCCCGAATTACTCGAAGATTTTTCACAATCTAACGAGCAAAAACCTCCGATGAACGGTGAAACACCAAAATTCAACGGTGAATTACTATTGTCCCAATCAAACGGAATTAAATAAAACTGATTTATGCAAAAATCAAGTAAAGAAAACCTCATCGAACAGAGATTTCTGCTCAATGAGGTTTTTGTATTGTAATCATTTTATCTATACTTCAAATATTCAACAAACCGTTTCACAGCAAGTGAGGCGGTTTTCTTATCTCTTAAAGCAAGTCCGATGTTTCTGTAAGCAGGCACATCAAGTTCCTTAGCAATAATTTTGTACGGTACACGTTTCAAAATCAATTCAGGGAGTATTGCTATACCAAGTCCGCTTTCCACCATAGACATTACCGCATAGTCGTCCCAAGTGGTAAATTTCACATTGGGAGTTAAATTGTTACGCTCAAAGATTTCAGATATTTCAGCTTTTGCACCTTTTTCAAGAAGCATAAATGGCTCATCACAAAGGGCAGTTACGGGAAATTTTTCACAGTTCTTAAGCGGATGATTTTCAGGGATAATTGCCATCAATTTATCTTTTTCTAAAAAGATGGTTTCAAATTCAGGATGTGTCGGCAGTCTTAAAAATCCGCAGTCAACCCTTCCTGTGTGAATCCACTCTTCAATTTCGGTATAATCTCCGAGCAAAAGCTCGTAATCAATGTTCGGGTA
>JAZNDY010000029.1:0-10014 GCA_045588295.1 Acutalibacteraceae bacterium | reverse complement strand
TAACCTCTGCAAGGAAAGCATCAAGAGTTTCTTCACCGATTTCGATGAGCAGACCGCTTGACTTTGCCTGAGCGGCATCCATAAAGGGAATTGCCTTGAGGTCTGTAACCGCATTAACGTAAGCGATAACCTTATCGGCATATTCGGGAACAAGCTGGCAGCCCTTTGAATCATAAACCTTATAGCCGTTATACTCCTTGGGGTTATGGCTTGCGGTGAGAACAATACCTGCGGTGCAGTTATGATATCTGACAGCAAAAGAAAGAACGGGTGTGGGCATCAAAGATGTGAAAAGATAAGTTTTGATGCCTGCCGCATTGAGAACGGAAGCCGCATCGGCAGCAAAAGCGGCAGAATTGTTGCGTGAGTCATAAGCGATTGCAACTGACTTCTCGCCCTCAAACTCAGCATTAAGATAATCGGCAAGACCCTTTGTTGCCTTTGCAACCGTGTATTTGTTCATTCTGTTGGGACCTGCACCCATAACGCCGCGCAGACCGCCTGTGCCGAACTCGAGTTCCTTATAAAATCTGTCTTCAAGCTCTTTTTTGTCTGTGATTGCTTCAAGCTCCGCTTTTGTTGCTTCATCAAAAGTGAGCCAATATTCATAACCTGTCATATTAATTTCCTCCCGGTGTTATAATTCAGTTCATCAGTTACGGTTCCAAAAGGTACATATTCAAAAGCTGTTTTAATTATTACTGCCGAGCTTTTGTTACCCTTTTCAAAAAAATCCACATTAATTATATCACCGGATTTTTTCAAGTTCAATCTTATTTTGAAAAAAATTTGAATAAATATTTAAAATTATCTTTAAATAGCTGTTTTTATATGATAAAATTTAAATGTTAATGATAAATCTTGCAACCGCAGACGTTTTCAGCGGTGATATCGGGGTGAATATATGCACGTTTTGACAAGCAAACAGATGTATGCGGCCGAGTGCAACGCCGTTAAAAGAGGAATAAGCTTCCCTCAGCTTATGGAAAACGCAGGCACCGCTTGCGCTGAATTAATGAAAAAACATTTTCTGATAAGCTCAAGAAAACCTCGCAACATTCTTATTCTTTGCGGCAAAGGTAAAAACGGCGGTGACGGTTTTGTTATTGCCCGCAAAATGCACGAACACGGCTGCAAGGTCAAGGTTGTTCTTGCCTGCGGTGAGCCGAAAGACGAGCTTTCCGTCAATATGTTTTCTATGATAAAGGATTCAGGGGTTGAGATTATCAGTTATAACGGCAACGCCTCACAGCTTGAGCCGTATATTGCCGAAGCAGAGTTTATTGTTGATTCAATATTCGGCACAGGTTTTTCGGGCTCGCTCAATGAGTCTCTCACTGCCCTTGCAAACGCAGTTAACTCCTCTGCCGCCAAAGTTGTTGCAATTGACGTTCCGAGCGGCACGGATTGTGACGCCGCAAGTGTCAGCGGCACGGCATTCAAAGCAATGCTGACGGTTGCAATATCGGCATACAAACCGATACACGTTATTAAACCTTATAACGCATACTGCGGCAAAATAATTGTTGCAGACATCGGAATGAATGAAAGCGATTTCACAAACCTTGACGGGATAACCCGTTTTACTCTTGAATCAAAAGAAATCAAAAAAATGTTACCCAAGCGAAAAACCGTTTCAAACAAAGGCACTCACGGCAGAGCGTTACTTGTCTGCGGCAGTATGAAAATGATTGGTGCCGCAGTGCTTGCAACAGGCGGTGCTTTGAGGACGGGTGCAGGACTTGTTACGCTTGCTTTTCCTCAAAGCGCATATTCCGGGATTGCTCCCCGTCTGACAGAATCGCTGTTGTTGCCTCTTGATTCAAATTCAGAAGGAACTTTTGCCGCTTCTGCTGTTTCTGAAATCTGTAATTCCGCAAGCAAATCCAATGCTGTGCTGATTGGTTGCGGACTGGGGCTTAACGAAGACACAACGGAACTCGTTCATAAAGCCGTAAAAGAAATAAAAACACCGATGATTATTGATGCCGACGGCATAAATGCGCTGAGTTCAAATATAGATATATTGAAAGAAGCACAGGCTCCCGTTATTCTCACGCCTCACCCGGGTGAAATGAGCAGACTCTGCGGCAAAAGCATTGCAGAAATTGTTGAAGACCCCGCCTCAGTTGCTTATGAGTTTGCCAAAAATCACAACGTTACGGTTGTGCTTAAAGGCGCAAACACTGTTGTTTGCAATTGCGAAAATGCCGTTTACGTTAACACCACGGGCAACGCAGGCCTTGCAAGAGGCGGCAGCGGAGATTTGCTGGCAGGAATGACTGTTTCACTTGTTGCGCAGGGTATGAAACCTTTTGACGCTTCGGTGTGCGCTGTTTATCTGCACGGCATTGCCGCAGATATGGTTGCCGCCAAAACTTCAATGAGAGGTATGCTCCCGAGTGACGTGCTCAACGCACTGCCCGCGCTTTTTTCAAAATTTGAATAGCAGGTGATTTTCTGAAAAAGGTTTTGTTGTTTTTTGCAGTGTTTGTGATAATTTTCACTGCAGGATGTGAAAAGCAAAACAAAACGGATTATTCATCGGGCGATATCTGCAACACGTTCACTGCCAAAGCAGAAATAACGTTCAGAGATCTGTTTATGACGGCGCAGATATCAAGAAATCAAAACGGTGAATTAAAAGTTAAAATCGTTACCCCTGATTCTCTTTCTCCCCTCGAAGTAATCTGCCTTGACGGCAAATGCCGCGCAACCTTTGACGGCATTGAATTCAGCACCGCCACAGACCGTTTTCCTCAAGCGGAATTTGCGGCAACGGCCGCACAGGCGTTTGATTACGTTCAGGCAGGCATTGACCTGAAGAAAACCGTAAGCGACAGCAAAACAACATATCAGGGAAGCACGGATAACGGAGTTTTTATTCTTACCCAAGACATACAAAGCGGCAACTGGCTTGACCTTTCAATTGAAGGAGCACAGCTGCATATTGTATTCAAAGAATTCAAAAGCGAATAAGAAAAAAATGAAATGGCTTGACACCTGCTATGCGCAGATATCAAGCCATTTTAGCTGCTTAATATTCAATTTGCACAAGTTTTATTTTAAAACTTTGTAAGCCGTTTTTTATAATTCAGCAATAATCTGCCAATAGTCATAGGAATAATACTTTGTAAGCCTTGCAAGAGCGTCATCAATGCTTTTAAAATAAGCCTTATCAAACGCACCCTCAGGGTCTGCGTAAAGACCCCATGCCGCCGCTTCACTCACACTCGGAAAATATTTATCCCAAAGCAATTTGCTGCCTGTGTTACGGTTAAAATTAAGATATTGCCAATCTTCTTTAAGCGAATCACGGGTAAATTTATAATCCTCAATCAGCTCGTTGCGCTCTTTTGCCGGGCACTCGCCTGCCGAAAAATATTCCGCCCTGATTTTTATGCTTTCAAGCGTTGCAATATATTTTGACATACGCAATGCAAGCTGTTTGTCACTCATTTTTTCAAGTTTCACCATAGCATCACCATTCATCGCTTTCATCAAGCAAAACCGCGTGAGCACAGCGAATGCCGTCAACAGCCGCAGAAACAATTCCGCCTGCGTAGCCTGCACCCTCACCGCAAGGATAAAGACCTCTTATATTTGCCTGGCAAAGGTCGTCGCGCAATATTCTGACGGGCGACGAGCTTCTGGTTTCAGGCGCAGTCAAAACACCGTCAGGCAAAGCAAAACCGTTAAGACTCTTATCCATTTTAACAATAGCCTTTGCCATAACGTCAGTTACCTTTTCGGGCAACACCTTACGGATATCGGAAGGCGTAACGCCTGTTGCAACAGTGGGTTTGACGTAAGAAAGCTTTGTTGACGGTCTGTCAGCAAGAAAATCGCCGATAGTCTGGCAGGGGGCGCTGTAATCACCGCCGCCCAAAGCAAAAGCCGTTCTTTCAATTTTTCTTTGCAACTCAATACCTGCAAGCGGATGGTCGGAGCCGAAATGCTCAGGCTCAATGCCGACAAGCAACGCGGCATTTGAGTTTTCGCCGTCACGGGCATATTCGCTCATACCGTTAACAACAACCGAATTTTCTTCTGACGCCGCCGCAACAACCGTACCGCCGGGACACATACAAAAAGTGTATGCACCCCTGCCGTGGTCAGGGTGGCAGGCAAGCTTATAATCAGCCGCGCCAAGAGCGGGATGGCCTGCAAAATTGCCGTACTGAGCTTTGTCTATCATCTCTCTGGGATGCTCGATACGCACACCGACAGAGAAAGGCTTCTGAATTATTTTTATTCCCTTTTTATAAAGCATTTCAACCGTATCTCTTGCGGAATGGCCGATGCAAAGCAGAAGAGTATCCGTTTCAATATCTTCACAGCCGCCGTCAGGTCTTTGGCAGCTTATGCCCTGAATAACACCGTTTGCAATTATAAGGTCGGTCAGTTTCCAGCCAAAACGCACTTCACCGCCAAGCGAGATAATTTCTTCTCTGAATGCTTTAACAACTGCACCGAGGCGGTCTGTGCCGATGTGCGGCCTGGATGAATAGCTGATTTCGGGCGGAGCGCCGTGAAGCACAAGCTCGTCAACAACCTTACGGCAAAGAGGGTCTTTTATACCCGTTGTGAGCTTACCGTCCGAAAACGTGCCTGCGCCGCCCTCACCAAACTGAACGTTGCTCTCTGTGTTAAGCTTTTTTGTTGTCCAGAAGCCGTTGACGTCCTTTGTTCTTGTGTCAACGTCTGCTCCCCTTTCAAGCACAAGCGGCTTGAAGCCTGCTCTGGCAAGAATAAGCGCCGCAAAAAAGCCTGCAGGGCCGAAACCTGCAATAACGGGGCGCAGAGTGCTTGTTCTTCTGATTTCCGGCATTTGGTAGCTGTAAATTTCAGCCGCTTCAACACGGGGGTTTTTTGCGTGGTTGATTACAGCGGCTTCATCACCGTCAACTTCAGCATACACGTTATAAACAAAAAATACGTTTTCTTTTTTTCTTGAGTCAACGGCTTTTTTTGTTATCTGAACTGATTTTATTTTTTCCTCTTTGCAACGCAGAGCTTTTGCCGCCGCTGTAAGCAAAGCGCGCTCATCACTGTCAAGAGGTAATTTAATCTCACTAATTTTAATCATATTATTAACCTACCGATATTTTTTCACCTGCGAGCAGACCCGAAGCAAACGCCCACTGCAGATTATAGCCTCCGCAGCCTGCATCAACGTCAATTAATTCGCCTGCAAAATAAAGACCCTTGCAGAGCTTGGATTCCATGGTTTCAGGGTTGATTTCTTTTACATCAACACCGCCGCTTGTTACCTGAGCGTTTGCAAATCCCTTTGTTCCGCTGATTTCAAGTTCAAAATTCTTTGCTTTTTTTGCCGCAGATATAATTTCATCACGGGTCAGATGCGATATGGTTTTATCTTGTTTGTAAAGCTTTGCAACTTTACAGATTTCAACACCTATCACTTTGGGCAACACCCCTGCAAAAAGCATATCAACCGAGCAATATCCTTTGATTTTCTTGAGCTTCAGAAGATATTCAACCAATTCTTTTTCTTCCATATCAGGCAAAAAATCTACACTTGTAAAGGTTTTGTGCTTTACTGTTCTGACAGACTTTTCAGCTTCTGCGGCAAGTTCCATCGCCGCTATGCCTGAAATGCCGTTATCGGTAAAAAGCAATTCACCGCAGGTTACTTTAAGCTCACGTGAATTTTTGAGGGTAAGCCTGACGTTTCTTGCCCGCACGCCTTTAAGAGCTTTGACGTTAGCATTAACCGTAAGCGGCACAAGCGAGGGATAAAGATTTGTTACTGTGTGGCCAAGGCTCTCTGCAAGGGCATATCCGCTGCCGTCAGACCCCTGTGAGGGTGAAGCCTTGCCACCCGTTGCTATAAGAAGACGGCGGCATTCGATTGAGCCGTTAACAACAAAGCCCGACTTGTGTTTTTTGATATCGGTTACCGCTGTGTCGCAAACAACGTCAATACCCAGCCCGTCAATTTCAAAGCGCAGAGCATCAAGCACAGATGCCGCCATATTGCTTCGCGGATAAACTCTGCCCTCTGAATCACTGTAAGTGAGCAATCCTAATGATTCAAAAAAAGCAACCACTTCTTCAGGCGGAAACACGTTAAAAACAGGTTTGACAAAAGACGGGTTTGAATAATCCCCACTTGTTGCATTAAGGTTTGTCAGATTGCACCTGCCGTTGCCTGTGGCAAGAATTTTTTTGCCGAGCCTGGGAAACTTTTCAATAACAGCTATATTCAGTTTGGGATTTTTTCTTTTTGCGTTTATTGCCGCAACCATACCTGCCGCACAGCCGCCGATAACCGCCACATCATATTTTCTCATAATCTGTCCTCAAAAAATTCTTTGACATTTTATTTTAACCTGAAAATTGATTCTTGTCAATTATATATAGCCTTGATATTGCTTTTTATATGTGTTATAATAACAGCATCTGTTTTGAAAGGAAGTTTTTCAGATGAACGAAATCACAAAAGACATGAAAATCGGCGAAATTCTTGATGCACACCGCGAGCTTGCTCCCTTCTTCCTTGAAATGGGTATGCACTGCCTCGGTTGCCCCTCTGCAAGAAGTGAGAGCGTTGCTCAGGCTTGCATGGTTCACGGCGTAAACGCTGACGAACTTATTGCAAAAATGAACGCATACCTTGCAGAAAATGCTTAAGCTTTCTGAAAGAATTATGATGGCGGCGAAGATGGTGAGAAGCGGCAAAATTGCCGCTGACATCGGCACAGACCACGCCTATCTTCCCGCCTGGCTGGTTCTCAATAACGTCTGCCCATCGGCTCTTGCGTGCGATTTGCGCAAGGGTCCACTTGATAATGCAAAAAAAACGGTTGAGCTTTACGGCGTTGGCGATAAAATTACGCTTCGTCTCTCAGACGGGTTTGATGAAATTGAACCGTTTGAGGCTGACGATTTTATTATGTGCGGCATGGGCGGCACACTTATGGCTGAGCTTGTTGCAAGAGCTGACTGGCTCAAAAGCTCTGAAAAGCTTCTGATTCTTCAGCCGCAGTCACACGCGGAGGATATAAGGGCTTTCCTTATTAAAAACGGATTTGAAATTCTTGGCGAAGATGCCTGCGTTGACGGCGGAAAACTTTATTGCGCTTTTTCTGCCCGTTACAGCGGAGTGAAAAAGGAATATTCCGAAGGATACATTTATTACGGCAGGCTTCCCGAATGCAAAAAAACTGAAGCAAAGCAATACCTTTGCAAATCGGTTAATCGGTTAAAAACAAAGCTTGAAGCAGAAAAAGCACACGGCAAGCCTGAAACGGCGGCTTATCTTGAACGCATAATATGCGAAACGGAGGAGAAAATCAATGAAATGCAAACCGACGGTTAAAGACGTATATAACTATATTGACAGCATCGCTCCGTTTAATACGCAGTGCGAATGGGATAACTGCGGCATCATCGTTGGTGACAGCCTGAATGAGGTTAATAAGATAGCCGTTGTGCTTGACATTACGCCCGAAGCCATTGAAAAAGCGGCAGAATTCAACGCTGACCTTATAATCAGCCACCACCCTGTTATTTTCAAAGCAGTAAAACGTTTCACGGATAATGACCCTGCGTTTTTGCTTGCAAAGCACGGTATTGCGGCAATCTGCGCCCACACGTCGCTCGATGCTGCTGCAGGCGGCGTTAACGATACGCTTGCTGCAATGCTCGGGTTTGAAGCCTCACCGATGACAGAATGCGGTGAAGCGGCAATGGTCAGAGTTACTCTTACCAACGAAACAACAGGAGTTGAGCTTGCAAAGCTTTGCGTTGAAAAGCTGAAAACAGGCGTACGCCTTGCAGACAGCGGCAAAAAAATCAGAAAGATTGCGTTTTGCGGCGGCGGCGGTGCCTGCTTCATTAACGACGTTTGTGCTGCAGGATGTGATGCATATATCACGGGCGACGCATCTCACCACGAATTTCTTGATGCAAAAGCACTCGGACTGACACTTATTGCGGCAGGGCATTTTGAAACAGAAAACCCCGTTGTTGCGGCGCTTGCCGAAAAACTTAAAGAAAACTTTGAGGCGGAGGTTGTGATTATCGAGCAATCCTCCCCGGTCACATATCACATTTAAGAGGAAAAAATTATGCCCCTTGACGGAATTACCCTTAATTTATTGAAGCAAGAGCTTTCGCAGTATATAGTCGGAAGCAGAATAGAAAAAATACACCAGCCCTCAAAAGATGAGCTGGTGTTTCATCTGCGCTCAAGAGAAGGGGCATACAGGCTTCTTCTTTCTGCAAGTGCCAACAGTCCAAGGCTTCACCTGACTGCAAACGCACCCGAAAACCCATCAACCCCTCCGATGCTTTGTATGCTTCTGCGCAAGCACCTGACGGGGGCGGTTATCACCGATATACGCCAGCTTGGTCTGGACAGAGTTATTTTTATTGACCTTGCAGGCACAAACGAAATCGGCGACGCCGTTACTTTTACGCTGTGCGTTGAAATAATGGCAAAACACAGCAACATTATTCTTATAAATTCTGACGGCAACATCGTTGACTCTGTAAAGCGAATTGACTTTACACAATCATCGGTAAGACAAATTTTGCCGACCTTTAAATACGCATTACCGCCGCAGCAAAACAAACTGAGGCTGACAGAAAACGATGCTGAAACAGTTGCTCTGGCAATCAGAAATTGCGGCGGCAAACGCCTTTCGGGCGCAATTCTTGAAACGGTTGAAGGCATTTCTCCCCTGATAAGCCGTGAAATTGCATCATACGCATACCCTGACGACGGACTTGCAACAGAAATGAGCGACATTGCTTTTGAAAGGCTGACCAAAAAGCTTTCGCAAATCAAATCTGTTCTTGAAACAGGTAAAGCGAGCCCGACAATGCTTATAAGAGAAGGTGTAAAGCCTTATGACTTTACATTTATGGATGTCACGCAATACGGTTTTGCGGTAACTCCAAAAGAATTTGAGAGCTTTTCACAGCTTCTTGACGATTTTTATTATGAAAAAGACCGTTTTGAACGCACACGCCAAAGAAGCCAGTCACTTCTGAAACTGCTGCAGAATTCATCGGCAAGAGCCGCACGCAAGCTGCAGAGCAGACAGGCAGAGCTTGAAGCCTGCGCTGACAAGGATTCACTTCGAATCAACGCAGAGCTGATTCTTGCAAACCAATACAGGCTTGAAAAAGGCTCACTCTTTTATGACCTTGAGAATTTTTATGACGAAAACAGGGTTATCCGCATACCTGCCGACCCTGCACTTTCACCGTCTGCAAATGCTCAGAAGTATTTTAAGGAATACAGAAAAGCAAAAACAGCCGAAAGTATGCTCGGTGAGCTGATTGAGCAAAGCGAGCAGGAGCTTGCATACCTTGAATCTGTTATTGACAGCGTAAACCGCGCAGACGGCTACACTGAGCTTGCCGAAATCAGAGCTGAGCTTTATGAACAAGGCTATCTGAAACGTGCAAAGAACGATAAAGGCAAAAACCCGAAGCCGCTGCCTCCTCTTGAATTTGTTTCTGATGACGGATACACGATTCTTGTTGGCAGAAACAACGTTCAGAACGATTTGCTCACTTTTAAAACAGCGGCAAAGGATGATTCGTGGTTTCATACGCAAAAAATCCCCGGTTCGCACGTTGTTGTTATCGGCCACGGTGATATCATCCCCGAGCGCACCTGCCGCCAGGCGGCGGCACTTGCGGCATACCACAGCGGCGGCAGAGAATCCTCACAGGTTGCCGTTGATTACACCGAAGTACGCGCCCTGAAAAAGCCAAGCGGAGCAAAGCCGGGCAAGGTAATTTATCACACCTATAACACAATGTGGGTAACGCCTGACAGAGAGCTTTGCGAAAGATTAAAGAAGAAATAAAAAAGCGGATTGCAGAAGCCACGCCTCTGTAATCCGCTTTGTATTAATGCTTAAGCAAAAGACAACCCCCGGTACAGCCGGGGGTAAAAAAGACTTCAGTAAAGCCAAAACGGGCGAGCTTTAAGCAAGCCCAAAAGATTTGAAAGAAAATCAAACCTCCAAG
>JAZNDY010000028.1:0-2323 GCA_045588295.1 Acutalibacteraceae bacterium | reverse complement strand
CGAATACCTTTGCGGTGTCGTCCTTCTCATAGAGAGCACCAACGGGGCAGTGAACGATACACTGACCGCAGGAAACGCAGCTGTAATCATAGAGAGGAAGCTCAAAGGGTGAGCCGATATGAGTGTCAAAACCTCTTGCGTTTGCGCCGATAACGCTGATAGCCTGAGCGTCACAAGCTGCAACACAGCGGCGGCAGAGAACACACTTGCTGTTATCTCTGATCATATGAGGAGCGGAATCGTCAAACTGGAATTCGGGGTATGCACCTTCGAAAACCTTTTCGTCAGCAACGCCGTAATCCTTGCAGAGCTTCTGAAGCTCGCAATCGCCGCTTCTTACGCAGGAAAGGCATTCTTTTCTGTGAGTTGAAAGAATGAGTTCAAGAGTCATCTTGCGGCTCTTTCTTACCTTTTCTGAGTTTGTGAAAATTTCCATACCTTCGTTTACGGGGAAAACGCAGGATGAAACGAGTGAACGTGCGCCCTTAACTTCAACCATACAAATACGGCAAGCGCCGATTTCGTTGAGTTCCTTGAGGTAGCAAAGAGTGGGGATTTCGATACCCGCATATCTTGCAGCTTCAAGGATTGAAATGCCACCGGGAACGCTCAGGGGCATATTGTTTATTTTAATGTTTACCATTTCCATTATAGTTATGCCTCCTTAATTAAGCTTTGCTGATTGCGCCGAACTTACAGGAATCAATGCAAGCACCGCACTTAATGCACTTGGTTGTGTCGATAACGTGGGGGTTCTTAACTGAGCCGCTGATTGCGCCTGCGGGGCACTTTCTTGCGCAGAGTGTGCAGCCCTTACACTTGTCAGCGTCGATAACGTAGTTAAGAAGGCTCTTGCATACGCCTGCGGGGCACTTCTTATCAACAACGTGAGCAATATATTCGTCACGGAAGAACTTGAGAGTTGCAAGAACGGGGTTGGGAGCAGTCTGGCCGAGGCCGCAGAGTGAGTTTTCTTTGATATAGTAAGCAAGCTCTTCAAGCTTATCAAGGTCTTCAAGAGTGCCGTTGCCGTCAGTAATCTTTTCGAGAATTTCCATCATTCTCTTTGTGCCGATACGGCAGGGTGAGCACTTACCGCAGGATTCGTCGATTGTGAAATCGAGGAAGAACTTTGCAATGTCAAACATGCAGTTGTCTTCGTCCATAACGATAAGACCGCCTGAACCCATCATGCAGCCGATAGCTGTGAGGTTATCATAGTCGATTTCTGTGTCGATAAGGCTTGCAGGGATACAACCGCCGGAGGGACCGCCTGTCTGAGCAGCCTTGAACTTTTTGCCGTTGGGGATACCGCCGCCGATATCATAGATGATTTCGCGGAGGGTTGTGCCCATGGGGATTTCAACAAGACCTGTGTTTTCAATCTTGCCGCCGAGAGCGAATACCTTTGTGCCCTTTGACTTTTCAGTACCCATTGATGCAAACCATTCTGCACCCTTGAGGATAATCTGGGGAATGTTAGCAAAGGTTTCAACGTTATTTTCTGTTGTGGGTTTGCCGAAGAGGCCCTTAACTGCGGGGTAGGGAGGTCTGGGTCTGGGCTCGCCTCTGTTACCTTCGATTGAGGTCATAAGAGCTGTTTCTTCACCGCAAACGAATGCGCCTGCGCCAAGACGGATGTGAAGGTCAAAGTCAAAGCCTGAATCAAAGATGTTTTTGCCGAGCAGGCCGTATTCCTTAGCCTGGTCAATAGCAAGCTGAAGGCGTTTAACAGCGATGGGGTACTCAGCACGAACGTAAACGTAGCCTTCTGTTGCGCCTGTTGCGTAGCCGCAGATTGTCATAGCTTCGATAAGGCAGTGGGGGTCGCCTTCAAGA
Source organism: Acutalibacteraceae bacterium (assembly GCA_045588295.1). Lineage (GTDB taxonomy): Bacteria > Bacillota > Clostridia > Oscillospirales > Acutalibacteraceae > CAG-177. Next base: position 484 of record JAZNDY010000028.1, on the reverse strand, counting down.
ACGGAACGGTCCATGAATGCACCGGGGTCGCCTTCGTCAGCGTTACAAACAACGTATTTCTGGTCAGCAGCGTTAGCAGCTGTGAAGCTCCACTTTCTGCCTGTGGGGAAGCCGCCGCCGCCTCTGCCTCTGAGGCCTGAATCAATAACTTCCTTGATAACGTCCTGAGGAGTCATCTCTGTGAGAACCTTGCCGAGAGCTGCGTAACCGTCCATTGCGATGTATTCGTCAATGTTTTCGGGGTCGATAAGACCGCAGTTACGAAGAGCAACTCTCTTCTGGGTCTTATAGAAGTTTGTGTCATTAAGAGAAATTGTTTTGCCTGCTTCTTCGATAACGCTTTCGTCTGCATCCTTATAAACAAGTCTGTCAACAAGACGGCCCTTGAGAAGATGCTCGGAAACGATTTCAGCAACGTCTTTTTCTTCAACGCGGCTGTAGAATGTGCCTTCGGGGTAGATGATAACAACAGGGCCGAGTGCAC
>JAZNDY010000027.1:0-4018 GCA_045588295.1 Acutalibacteraceae bacterium | reverse complement strand
AAGCGCATACATATCAGGCTTGACCCTTTTCTTTGTCATTGAGAAAATCGCAATCGGCAAAGTCTGGAAGCCGGGGCCGCTTGTGAAATAGCTGATGATGAAATCATCAAGTGAAAGTGTAAACGACATAATAAAGCCTGTTATTATGCCCGGCATAATTGAGGGCATAACAACTTTAAAAAACGCCGAAGCAGGCTTACAGCCCAAATCCTGGGCAGCTTCTGCAAGGTTTCTGTCTGTCTGGCGGAGCTTTGGCAAAACGTTCAGGATAACGTAAGGCAGATTGAACGTTACGTGGGCAATCAGCATTGTGCCGAAGCCGAGAACTGCGCTTTTATTAACCAGTCTGCCTGCAAAAACAAACAGAAGCATCATTGAGATACCTGTTACGATTTCGGGGTTCATCATGGGGATGTTTGTTACAGCCATAATGCCCGAACGCGCAGGACCTTTTTTGAGCTTGTCTATGCCGACTGCCGCCGCCGTGCCGAGCACGGTTGCAATAATTGAAGAACAGACAGCAAGAATGATTGTGTTATAGAGCGCCCTGAAAGTTGTTTCATCTTCAAAAAGTGTTTTATACCATTGAAGAGAGAAACCCGAAAACATACTTGTGCTTGTTGATTCGTTAAATGAAAAAACAATAAGAACAAGTATAGGCGCATAAAGAAAAAGGAAAACAAGAACAGGGTAGATTTTTGAAAATATTTTCATATAACCATACCCTCCTCATCTTCGGTAAAGCGGTTCATAACCGCCATACTCAAAAGAATAAGCACCATCAGCACAAGCGAAATTGCCGCGCCGAGATTGTAGTTATATGACTGCTGAAACTGTCTTTCAATAACGTCGCCGATAAGGTCAAACGAACCGCCGCCGAGTTTCTGCGAAATATAAAACGTGCTTACCGAGGGAACAAAAACCATGGTGATACCCGAAACAACGCCGGGGATACTCATGGGGATAATGCATTTTCTGATAACAGTGAGCCTGTTGCCGCCAAGATCCTGGCAGGCTTCAACCATTGAATAATCAAGCTTTGCCATAACGGAATATATCGGCATTATCATAAAGGGCAAAAAGTTATAAACCATACCCAGAATAACGGCACCCGGAGTGTTTATCATATGAACCGGGTCAATGCCGAGCTTTGATAAAAAGCTGTTGATAATACCGGTATCCTGAAGCAGTGCCATCCACGAATATGTTCTGATAAGGAAGCTCATCCACATCGGCAGCATAACAAGCATAACGAGCGTTCGCTGCACCTTATCTGTTTTTTGCGAGATGATATATGCCAGCGGAAAAGCAATCAAAAGGCAAATTACCGTGGCAACAATGCCGAACCATATTGAGCGCAGAAAAGTCGGCGCATATTTGCCGAGTTCTGCCATATTAGCAAGGGTGAAGCTGCCGTCAGCAGTTGTGAAAGAATAATAAACAACAAAAATCAGCGGAGCAACAATGAACAGAACCGACCAGACTATGTAAGGCGCGGAAATGAGCTTTGAGCCGAGTGACGGGCGGTTGTTCATTCCTCCTCCACCTCCTCAGGGTCAGAGAGTTCATCAAACTCTTCACTGAAAGAGCTGTAGTCACCGTAAATACCCGAGTATTCGGATTTTTTCATAATGTGAATTGCATCGGGTTCAATAAAAAGACCGATTCTGCTGCCTTCGGGGTGATAATCGGTTGTCTGAATCATCCACTTAAAGCCGCCGATATCAACGATAATTTCAAAATGAACACCTTTGAAAGTAACAGACGTTACCTCGCCTCTGAGCATACCGTTTTCAACAGGAACAACGTCAACGTCTTCAGGGCGGACAACAACGTCAACCGCTTCGTTTTTGGCAAAACCTTTGTCAAGGCACTCAAACCTTGCGCCTGAAAACTCAACAAGGCAGTCATCAATCATAATGCCGTCAAGAATATTACTCTCACCGATAAAATCGGCAACGAAAGCGTTTTTGGGTTCATTATAAATATCAAGAGGTGTGCCTATCTGTTGGATAACACCGCTGTCCATAACAACAACGGTATCAGACATGGAAAGAGCTTCCTCCTGATCGTGAGTAACATAAACAAAGGTTATGCCAAGCCTCTGCTGAATGTTTTTAAGCTCAACCTGCATATCCTTGCGCAGCTTCAAATCAAGCGCGCCGAGAGGCTCATCAAGCAAAAGCACTCTGGGCTTGACTGCAAGCGCTCTGGCGATGGCAACGCGCTGCTGCTGACCGCCGGAAAGTGATGTTATGTTACGTTTATTAAAGCCTTTAAGATTAACAAGAGCAAGCATTTCTTCAACTGTTTCTTTTATCTGCTTTTCAGGCAGCTTCTTAATGCGAAGGCCGAACGCAACGTTTTCATAAACGTTAAGATGCGGAAACAGAGCATAGCGCTGAAAAATGGTGTTAACCTGTCTCTTATGAGGCGGAACATTATTGATTTTTTTGCCCTCAAAAATAACCTCGCCCTCATCAGGAGAAATAAAACCGGCTATTATGCGCAGGGTTGTGGTCTTACCGCAGCCTGAAGGACCAAGGAAAGTTATAAACTCCTTGTCGCGGATATAGAGGTTAAGGTCTTTGAGCACCTGATTATCTCCGAACTTAACGGAAATGTTTTTCAAATCAATGATAACGTTTTCTTTCAATTATGCATCCCCTCTCTGCCCTTGCCGAACAAGCGGACAAAAACGGCTGATAATGGTTATTAAAAGGGCATATTTTTACCCTATTAAAGTATAAATAAAATATAGTGCAAAAACTTGCAAATGTCAACAATTTTTTTAACAAATCCGTGAAAAATCCGTTCAGAAACGGAGTTATTAAATACATATCTTCATTTTTCTCACAAAAGCTCTTTTTTGCTCTGCTTTTCTCACTTTTTTATTGTTGCAAATTTTTTTAAAAATCCCCTGTCAACTGCTGATAACACGCCCAAAAACAGGCAATAATGTTATTGAAAGAATGATTACGGGGTGATAATTTGCAATTCAACAAGGTTGAAATATGCGGAATAAACACAGCAAAGCTCAGAGTGCTCAAGGAAAGCGAAAAAATCGAGCTTCTTAAAAAAGCACGCAACGGCGACAAAACGGCGCGTGAAGAGCTTGTTATGGGCAACCTGAGGCTTGTTCTGAGCGTTATTCAGCGGTTTGCAGGCAGAGGCGAAAACCCTGACGACCTGTTTCAGGTTGGGTGCATAGGACTGATGAAAGCCATCGATAACTTTGACCTGACGCTTGACGTGCGTTTCAGCACATACGCCTGCCCGATGATAATAGGCGAGGTGCGCCGCCATCTGAGAGATAACAACCCTGTCAGAGTCAGCCGCTCTGTCAGAGACACCGCTTACCACGCAATGCAGGTGCGTGAAAGGCTGATGAACAAGCTTGAGCGCGACCCCTCCCCTGATGAAATTGCCAAAGAGCTCGGCACTGACCGCGAAAGCGTTGTTATTGCTCTTGAAGCGATTGTTGAACCCGTTTCTCTCAACGAGCCTGTCTATTCCGACGGGGGCGACACTATTTACGTTATGGACCAGATAGGTTCAAACGAAAGCGACGACAGCTGGCTGGACGAAATTCTTTTAAGGCAAGCCATAAGCGAGCTGAATCCGAGAGAAAAAAAGATATTATGGCTTCGCTTTATGGCAGGCAAAACACAGATGGAGGTTGCAAGCGAAATCGGCATCTCTCAGGCACAGGTGTCACGGCTTGAAAAAGGCGCAATCAAACGCATAAAAGACAGCAACAGAGCATAAAAAACAGGCTTGCAAGGGTTAACCGAGCAAGCCTGTTATAATTTAATTCACATCAAAGCTACAGACATCGCAAGCAACACCTGAGCAGGATAATAGGTTGAAAGTTCTGCCGTTACCAAAACGTTTTTGCGTTTGACTGTCGTGAAATAAAGAATTCCGAGGCAGGTATCGCTCACGAGGAAGCTGATACATGAAATCAAAGCAACAACATATGCAGGGTGAACGCCTCTGTGATGAATCATTTCTGCCG
>JAZNDY010000026.1:0-3574 GCA_045588295.1 Acutalibacteraceae bacterium | reverse complement strand
ACCGTACTCTTCAACTATACGCCAGAGCTCGTCAACAACATTTCTGTAACCGCCCTTTGTGTGCTTACGCATAATTGAACGCTGATATGTTTTGGCAACGTCTTTCAGTGCCTGCTCTTTGTCACTCGTGTCATATTTGATATAGGAAATCATTGTTTCCATATCCATAACAACATTCATGCCCCAGCAGTTTTCAAGCCAGTTTGCAAAGCTTGTGTAATAGTTTGCAGGGCAGCTCCACACAACCGCACGGTGGCGCATTTCTTTTGAAACAGCTTCTTTCTTTTCATAGCCTTTAAGCATAAGCTTATTGACTTTTTTATCAACTTTGAGGAAGCGTTTATCAGCGCCGCCCGAAAGATTGAAGTAATAGATTCTGTAAAGCCAGAAAGCCGCACCCGTCATCTGCGGATATTTTGTTTTGTTTATATCCCATTTTTCAAGCTCATATTCAAGCTGTTTATTGGACGTTTCAAGCGCTTTAAAGAACACGTCCCAATCAAACTTTTCGCCCGTCTGATTTTCAATAAACTTAATAAGCTCTTTAACTTCTTCAACAGCATATTCCTGCACATCCTCATCGTTATAGCGAAGCGGAATGTTGAAAAGATGAACGGGAAGATTGAGCCTTCTGTCAAGGAAAGTTGAATTCATAACAGAACCGTCACACGGCATATTTGTTGCAACCATACAGCAGCCCATCTTCGGGTAATCATCATCAATTGCAACGCCTGCCTCGGCACTGGGAAGAGGACAAACATCGGCAGGCACGCCGAAGCTTTCGGTAACTTCAAGGTAAGGCGGAGTTATCTGCTGGTCAACCATTGAAGTAAGAAAAATGGGAATCGTCTGCAACGGAACAACCTTGAGATTAGGGAAACCCGAGAAAATCTCATTCGGAATAATTTCATCCGTAAGAACTATTTTCTTTGAGAGTTTGTTTTTAGGGTTAATTTTTTCATCAGCCACAAAGGAAGTGTTGATAAGTCCCGTTGCATGCTTGACTATCATATTGAAGTGCAGGTGAACAATGCGAAGGTGCGTGCCTCTTAAACCTGCGGTGTGTCTGTCAATAAACGAAGGTGTTGAAAGGTAAGACGCCATCCAACGGTATTTCCACAAACCCTTTACCGTTGAAATCGGTGCTTTGAGCACCATAACTATCATATCCTTCCAGGTTACAAGCCATCGGTAATAGTCATACATCGTGTCTTTGAAGCCGCGCCACTCTCTGTGCTTAAGAACGGCTTTGCGGTTTTCGGAATAAAGCTTTCCGAGGTCAGCCATTGTTTTTCGCCTGCCTTTCCTTCTGGATTTTTTTGATTTCAAGGCTTTCAACAAAAGCCTGAACGCGGGTGCGAAGCTGTCCCGAAGCAGACGCAGTATACTGTCTGTCAACTGCAGCTGTAGGCACGCCGTAATCGTTGCTCATTACGTAGGAAGCAAGCGCTCTTTCGTAGCCCCAGTATTCGCAGAATTTAAGCTGTTCATACATAACACCGTCTGCGCGGTATTCGTCAACAAGGTTCTTTACGTAGTCCCTGCGTTCCTGAACCTTTTCATGGCTCATATATCTCGGGCACTGACTTGTTTTAAGATAATGCATACAAATCTGTGTAAGCACGTCCTCATCAGGATTTATAATTATTTCTTCTCTGCCGGGCATAGTGCCGAAACAGTATCGGTCAGCAACAACAAGCGCACCGCTGTCCTCAATAAGCGCGGTAAATTCAGGGTCGTCCATTTCAGAACCGACAACAACAATTTTAGCCCTGAAATTCTTTTTTGCATCAGGCTCGCGTGTTTTAAGTTCTTCAGCAGTTTCACGCAACTTCGGCAAAATGAGCGCCTTGGGGCAACAGTATGTAACAAGGCTGAGTATGTGATATTCATAGCCCGTTATTCTGGGATTATCCTCTTTGCGGTATTCACCGATTTCTTTCATAATCCGGCACACTTCATTATGCTCTTCAACAGCCTTTAACAGCGCTTCATCAGAAGTGTCCACGCCGTAAACTTCAGCCATTTTATCAAGAATCTTGACCCTTGTCTGATTAACATAATGCTTGACAGTATGGTCGGCAATTTTGAACGGCATATCAAGAAAGGTCAAAAAGAACTTATCGTTTTCAACAAGATTAAGCAATTCAAAATGCTCTGCCGCTCTGTTCATTTCGGAACAGGTTTCGCTTGCCAGAAGTGCGTTGAGAAAATTGTAGCCACCCTCAATCGCTCTTTCAAGAATAGCTTTTGAATAACCGCAAAGGAAATTGCTCATATAGTAAGTTGCAATATCCATTGAGCCTGTGCGCGGTGCGCGGAGCCTTACGGAAAAGCAGTTGCCGCAGTTGAGCAAAACTTCGGGAATATGATAGCAAGTATAACCGAGTGCTATTCCGCCTTCATTTTTAGCTTGCTGCACAAGAGCATTGTTTGCCTCCTGAAGCAGGTTTTCAAATTCATAAAGATGTTTTAAATCTCTCACTTTAAAATCTCCATTTCAATAAGAGCTTTTTTGGCTCCTTCAACAACATTTGAATCGTCAGGTAACTTGGTTATGTTTTTACCCTCAATATCGTAAATTGCAAGATTTGAATCGGTAGGAATGTATGACAGAACTGGTATACCGTTTGTATCAATATGAGGAATAACGCTTTCGTCAGGAATGCGGTTTACAATTGCGCCGATTTTTTTATACATCACAAGCTCATCGGCAACGGTTTTGATTGTTGAAATAACCTGTGTGCCTTTTTTGCTTGCGTCTGTGATAAGCAGAAGATGAGTAACCTTTTCCATAACACGGCGGTTAATTTGTTCAATACCAGCTTCGCCGTCAATAACCACATAGTCAAATTCGTTTGAAAGAATGCTGATAACTTCTTTGAGGTATGTATTTATCTTGCAGTAACAGCCTGCGCTTTCGGGTCTGCCGACGGCAATGAATGCAAAACCGTCCGTTTCAACAAGCGCATCGAATATTTTATATCTTGCATCACCCAACAGCTCAATTGCAGCCTTTGTCTGACCATCCTCAACTGTTTCAACAATTTCTTTGCGGATATCATCAATCGTCATTTTAACGTCAATACCAAGCGCGGTTGAAAGACCTACCGCAGGGTCAGCATCGATAGCGAGTATTTTTTTATCAGGGTAAGCCTGCACAAGCAATTTTACTATTGCGGCGGAAATTGAGGTTTTGCCAACGCCGCCTTTGCCGGAAAGGGCTATAATCGTTGAATTTTCTCTCAAAGAATTTCACTCCTGTTTTAGGATATTTTTAAACATATTATATCAGTTTTAATTAAAGTTTTCAATCTGATTATTACATAAAGATAGAATTAAATTTTAAAAACCGCTTCATCGGTGCAATGCTGAATATGAACAGTTTGTCATAATTTCAATTATCAATTTCATTGCATTTTTAACAACCGTTATTTCAAGCCCGAATTTTCAATCAGTTTAGCCGCTGTTTAATTAATATTCAGGTTGTTTTTTATTATAATTATGATATAATTCAATCAATAAACATTTTATCAGCGAGCCTTTTTTGAAGCCGCCCCCCCTCATCTATCTG
>JAZNDY010000025.1:0-1830 GCA_045588295.1 Acutalibacteraceae bacterium | reverse complement strand
CATGTTGAGAAGAGAAGAATGATAACTGTGCAAACGAGATAAATGGGAAGGGTAACTGCGATGTTTGCACTTGACTTGAATGTTTTTTCTCTGTTGATGAAGAAAGCAACAATCTGAGCTACTACGTTTGAGATGTTGAATGCAAGGCAGTAACCGAGACCGCCAAGAACAACTACACCTGCTTCTTCAACAACGGGATAATTGAACACATTAACGCCGAAGATGGGCCAGTGAACAAAAGGAACTGCGAACAGCTCTTTAACCGCAGGAATCATAGGAATAAGGTTAACGAGCGCAAACTGAACGATGCAGGCACCAAGACTTGCAAAAATGAACTTAACAAAAATCCAAAGCTTTGCAAGGAAACTGCCTTTATTATCAGCAGTCTGATTTGTTTTTGCCATAAAAAAATCTCCTTTTCATTATAAATTCGATTAATTATAACATAATGCGATTCTATTATCAAGTCAAAAAACGACAATATTTTTTGTGCAGTATTACTCAACAACGTCAAGAAGCAAAGGTAAACTGTCTGACTTTGAAGATGAATAAGTGAGAGCGTTGAGATATTGCTTTTCTGCGACGGCAAAAAGTGCTTCATCGGAGCAATAAAGAGTTGCAAGTGTTTCGCCCTTTTCAACGTAATCGCCTGTTTTCTTTTCAAGGATTATGCCTGCGCTCGGGTCGATTGAATCTTCTTTTCTCTGTCTGCCTGCACCCAGAGCAACGCAGACAGAGCCGATTCCCTCGGTATCCATAGCGGCAATATATCCCGATTCTTCAGCTATAATCTCACGGCTGATTTTCGCTTTCGGGAAAAGGCTTGTGTTGAGGATATAATTCTCATTGCCGCCCTGAAGCTTTACCATTTCGGCTAATTTTGCAAGAGCCGAGCCGTCTGCAATCTTTGACTTTGCAAAAGCCTTGCTTTCTTCGAAGTTGCCTTTGCCTGCAAGCTGAAGAATCTTTGCGGCAAGAAGAACACAGATTTCGGTCAAATCCTCGGGTCCGTTGCCCTTAAGGGTTTCAACCGCCTCAATCACCTCAAGTGAGTTGCCGATATTTTTGCCGAGAGGTTTATCCATATCGGTTATGAGGGCGGCAATCTTTTTGCCTGCTCCCCTGCCGATTTCAACCATTTTCTCTGCAAGAGCCTTTGCTGAATTAAGGTCTTTCATAAAAGCTCCGCTTCCGCACTTGACGTCCAGCACAATGCAATCCGCACCGCCTGCCAGCTTTTTGCTCATAATGCTTGAAGCAATAAGCGGCATATTATCAACCGTTGCGGTAACGTCACGGAGCGCATAAAGCTTTTTGTCCGCAGGGCAAAGTCTGCCCGACTGACCCGCAACACAAAGGCCGCAGGAATTGACGATATCAATAAACTCTTTTGTTTCGAGCGAGGTTTTGAAACCCGGAATTGATTCAAGCTTATCAACAGTGCCGCCCGTATGGCCCAAACCTCTGCCGCTCATTTTTGCCATTTTAACGCCGCAGGAGGCAACAACGGGAGCAACAACAAGAGTTGTTTTATCACCGACACCGCCCGTTGAATGCTTATCGCCTTTTATGCCGTCGATGCCGCTCAAATCAGCCATATCACCCGAGCGAGCCATTGCATCGGTCAACCAAAGCGTTTCTTCTTCATTAAGGCTGTTAAAGAAAATCGCCATAAGCAAAGCGGATAACTGATAATCAGGCACCGATTCATTTGCCGCCGCAAAGGCAACAAACTCAAGTTCTTCTTTTGTGAGCGCAAAGCCGTCACGCTTTTTTTGAATTATTGATTTAAAGTCCATTGTTGCACCTCAAAAATCACGCTTATCAAAA
>JAZNDY010000024.1:0-6531 GCA_045588295.1 Acutalibacteraceae bacterium | reverse complement strand
AATGATTTCTTAAAGAGTGTCATATGCATTTTCCTCCTTGAACACTTATGAAAGCTATTTTGCAGACACTTTCATATAATACAAGTCATTTTAACATATAGTTGTCCTGTTTTCAAGTACTTTTTAATATATATTTATATTAATATAGGAAAACTTTTTGCTTTTTATTTGGTCAATTCACCAAATATGCACAGATTGAACATAAAAACAAAAAAATCAGAGCCGAAATGCGAAGCAAGCACAACGCAATTTCAGCCCTGAATAATTCTGTGTTATTTTATTTTGATTCGGTATCTATGCTCTTTGCCGCTCTGATTCTGGCAAGTTCAAACATCATTGTTTCTTTTGTTTTGCCGTTAACGTTGAAGAAGAGAAGCGTAACGCCTTTCATAAAGCGTCCGATTGCAGGAGCAAGAGCAAACACAGTCCATATGCCTGCAAGCATACCTTCATCGGTCTGAGGAATCTGAATTCCGTTTGCATCAATGAGGGGAATATAATGAATTGCAGCTATCGCCAGCGCGCATATTATTTTTGCCGTCTGGTCCGAAATAAGCTTGAAATAACTCATCGCTGCAGTTATTGTTGCTTCGTTACGCACACCCGACTTCCATTCCATATAATCATAAAGGTCACCGTTGAGCGAGGTGCTGCAATAACGCTGAATGCTGTTGAGCGAACCGCAGAACGTGAGTGCAACAATAATCCAGATGAGGTTAAGAATAAAGTTATCCTCGCCGAAAGGCTTATAACCTACAATCCACATAACAAAATAGCAGATACCGCAGAACATATAACTGCCTGCAGCAAGGTTTCTTAAGCCAAACGTCTTGGTGAGCTTGGGTGCAAGGGGCAAAACAAAATAGCTGGGCAAACCGGTAAAAATACCCGCAATTGTTCCGTAAGAAAGACCTCCCATACAGTTAAGCCAGAAGAAATCTTCAACTCTTGAACCTGTTTCTTTGCCGGCGCCGAAGAAATTTTTGATGAGAATAACCCACATCGGGCGGCAGGTACCGATGGATTTAATAGTCTGCACAAGACCCATCTGTTTCATTTCCTGACGGGTTGAAAGCGGCATTCTTTCCTTAAGTGAGAAGAAGCCGTAGGTTCTGAACACTATAACACAGATAACAAAAGCTATAGCACCGCCTGTGTAAATACTGCGCGAAGAAGAGCCTATAATCTTTGGCAAAAAATCAACAACCACACCGGAAAACAGCGACGGAATCCATACACCGACAAGGTCTGCGTAGGCATCCGTTGCAATCAGTCGGTTGCGCTCTATGGGGTTTGGCGTGATGTTGAAAAGTATTATCTGATAGCTTGTATCGTAAAAAGATTTTGCGATTGAGCCAATATAATTAAATATAAGGAACGAAACAAAAAGGCTGGGCTGTGACATATTTGAAGGCAACAGCCACGGTGAAAGAGAACCGAAAACCCAGAAAGGAAGAGTGAGTATTATATAAGGCCTTACCCTGCCCCAACGGGTTCTTGTTCTGTCAATAATAAGACCCGAAACAGCGTTGTCAACAGTATCCGCAATCATACTGATTGATTCTGCAGTGTAGTAGGTTAATGCATTTATGCCGAGGAACTGTGTGGCAAAAAAGAACAGCTTTTTGCTGAAGGTCATCCACATTGTGTCGCCCATACCTGAGAGGATATATGCCACATAATGCTTCGGACTCAGATATTTTTTGTTTTGATTTTCATATTGACGAAGCACCGCTTCTTCGCTTACCTCGCCAACGGAAACAGCTTTTGTTTCATCAGCCAAAGCACTCGCCCTCCATTCTGTAAATAATGATTGATTAATACTTTATCAAGGCACAAAACAACATTGCGCCGCCTGTGTTTACGTTCAGTTATTGTAATATAATGCGCAGCAAAAATCAAGCATATCATAAAAATTCTTGTGATATGCTTGATTGATTAACCGTTTTTTGAATATTAAAGTTTTATTTTTTCGCTCACAAGCGGCTTCTCGCTCTTTGTTCTCCAGAAGCTGTTTGCATAAATTTCAACGTAATATTCGCCGCTTTCAACACCGTCAAAGCTGACGCTCAGTTTTTCGGGCATATTGTAAAAATAAAATTCGCTCCAGATGGTTGAGTTGCGCACTGTGTAACCGTCAATATGCTTAAGATAAACGTTATAATCGTCAACATACTCACTCTTGACCTTTGCCTGGTCGAACTCAACTGTAAAGCCATCCGCCTTTACATCTTTGATTTCGATTTTTGCATCATCGTCAAACCAAGGCTTTTCTTCTGTTCTGTAACGTGCATCGGTATAAAGATAGCTGTTAACGTCCCATGCGGAATCTATCTTCCACACGAACGGGAAGAAGTTATCAGTTATAAGGTCATAGGGATAAATTCTGACTCTGCCCTGTGCATCCGCCTCAACAATAAGCATCTGCGCGGCATTGTCATCATTGGGAGGAATTGTGCCGTAAACCTTGTCAAACTCATCAAGTTCAAAATAGCTGAGTGTGCCTGTACCAAGGCAGGTGAAATGTCTCTGATGGATTGAACGGGGGTCATTTATGGGAGCGTGTGAGTGACCTGAGAAGTCAATTATCTGCGGATAATTCATAAGGATTGCAGTCAATTCATCCTCACCCCAGTTTGCGCTGCCGTAAACAGTGCCCATAATATGGGGATGCTGGAAGAAGAAAATAGGACGCTTGGGGTCATCCTTAACAGCTTCTTTGAGTTCTTTTGCAACCCAAGCCTGCTTCTTTTCATCAAAGTGGCAACCGTTTGTGCTTGTTACGCTGATAAAATGATAACCGTTGATAACCTTATGGGTGTCAGGGTTTTCTTTGAAGATTTCTGCAAACTTTTCAAGAGCTGCAGCCTCACCCTCCGAGCCGTATTCATGGCTTGCGAGCGAAAGGGTTGTAACCGTACCTGCTCTGAGGTTGCTGTCAAGAGTATCTTTAAAAGCAAGCATCTGTGCTCTTGTGCCGCTGTTTGCAAAATCGCCAACAACGTAAAGGGCATCAAGCTTGTTATATTCTTCTTTGTCGCTGAGTGCATAGGCTGTCTGAATAGCCTTCTGCATACGCTCGCGTTCAACTGAATGCTCATCTTTATAGTGAACGTCACTGACCACCATAAATCTGAGCACGGGGCTGAAATTACTGTCAAATCCCATATGTAATTCTCCTTTGGCTTTTAATGAAAAAACAGCGCATTACCAAGATTTCCTGATAATGCGCCGCTGATAAACTGATTAAAACCGGTGTTACCGAGTGGGCATACCGACCCGTAAAAAGTTAATTTTTAACGCAATCAACCCATTGAAGAGATGAGCGCGATTATGCTGGCAACAAGGTCCTTAACGATTTTAACAAAGTTAACCTGGCCGATCCAGCTTGAGAAGTTATCAAGAAGAGGCTTCCACTTGATGTTGGCAAGAAGCTCTTTGAAGCTCATGTTTGATGTGTCAGGACCGTTGTTCTCATACTCAACTGTGTAGATGTTGGTGTTAAGAACATCGCCGCCCTCAACCTTAACAAAATATTTGCCTGCTTCAAGACCGGTGAGCTCAATTGCAACGCCCTTATCCTTTGTTACTGTAAAGGGACCTGAAACAACTTCATTTTTGCCGTTGATAACGGTAACCTTCCACTGACCGTCTGTTGTAACGGTCTGGGGGTCAGCCTTAACTTTTACTGTGTACTTTGTTTTTGCTGCAACGTCAAATGTGTAATAGTCAACGTCGTTCTTATCAAAGATTGAGCAGTAGAGGTAATCGTTATCGGGGAGAACGTTTGCGTTTGCAATTGTATCGTTGTATTCTGATTCAACCATTTCATCTTCAACGTAAACAATGTAAAGGGTGTAGCCGCCTTCTGTGCCTGTTACGGAGATGTAATATTCTGAACCGCCTGTAACACCGATGCAGGGGCTCTTAACTGTTGCGTCAGTTTTTGATACCTCAAACTTGCCGAACTTTTTCCATTCAACAAGACCGTTTGCGCCTTCTGAATATGTTTCAATTTCAAGTGCGAAATCGCCTTTGAAAGCTGCATCGTTTTCAACGAAAACATAGATGTAGCCGGGTTTTTCAACATCAAACTTATAGTAGTCAACATCAGCTGCAGCGGGAATTGTGCCGCTGTACTTCTTAAGAGCAAATGTTGATGAAAGTTCAATTTCTGTTGCCTTATCGCGTGTGTCGTTTGACTCATACTCGCAAAGAGCATCTGTGTCAACAGCAGCAGTAACCTTATATTCAACTGTTGTGTCACACACTGAACCCTTTGTTACCTTAACAAAATATTTGCCTGCAGCTGCACCGAATGCAGGTGAAGAAACGCTTGCAGTGTTAGCTGCAACCGTGAATGATACAACAGCCTTTTCTGCTTCGTCAAGAACAGCAACCGTGAAATATGTACCTGTTGCCTCAGCCTTTGCTGCGTGCTCAACCGTTACTGTTACAAGACCTGCTTCTGCAACTGTGAATACAAAATAGTCTGCATCCTCTGAGCTGTTGATTTTGCCTGTTACCGTGTCACCGACAGCAAAAGCATCTGCGCCTGAAGCAACACCGTTTGCAGCGTCCGTTTCCGTAACGTCTGCGGCGAAGGCAACTGAAGCGAAGCTCATGCACATAACAAGTGCCATAACAACGGCAAGAATTGACTTAACCTTTTTCATTTTTTGTCCTCCTGTTTATCATAATTTTCTTTAAATAGGCGATTGATAGAAGAATTTTACCATACTTTTTGCATCTTGTCAAATAAATATGCTCTGTTAATTATTAACATTCAGTAAACATTCCTCTCTTTAACAGCCAAAAAGCAAGGCACAGCACCGCAAAACGGCGCTGTGCCTGAAGATTATTGTTTGTTGTAATTAATACATTCCGCCGCCCTGAGCTGCCATTGCCGCTGCCTGAGCCGCATCAGCTGCGGGGTCGGGCTTATCGGTAACAAGGCTCTCTGTTGTGAGAACCATTGAAGCAACTGAAGCTGCATTCTGAAGAGCTGAACGGGTTACCTTTGTGGGGACAAGAATACCCTCGGATGCCATATCGCAGTAAACATCTTTTGCAAAGTCATAGCCGTAGCCGATTTTGCCGCTTTCCTGAATAGCGTTGATGATGATTGAGCCTTCAAGACCTGCGTTAGCCGCAATCTGGCGAACGGGCTCTTCAAGAGCCTTGAGAACGATTTTGATACCTGTCTTTTCGTCGGCATCATCTGTTGTTTCAAGAAGAGCCTTAACGCCGGGAACAGCGTTGAGAAGAGCAACACCGCCGCCTGCAACGCAGCCTTCTTCAACAGCTGCCTTTGTAGCTGCAAGAGCATCTTCAATGCGAAGCTTCTTTTCTTTCATTTCAGTTTCTGTTGCGGCACCGACCTTGATAACTGCAACACCGCCTGAAAGCTTTGCAAGTCTTTCCTGGAGCTTTTCTCTGTCAAAATCTGAAGTTGTGTTTTCAAGCTGAAGCTTAATCTGAGCAACTCTTGAAGCAATATCTTCTTTTGCGCCTGCGCCGTCAACGATGATTGTGTTTTCTTTTGAAACCTTAACCTGACGGGCTCTGCCGAGCTGAGCAAGCTGAGTATCCTTGAGCTCAAGGCCGAGGTCTGCAGTGATAACTTCGCCGCCTGTGAGGATAGCGATATCCTGAAGCATTTCTTTTCTTCTGTCGCCAAATCCGGGAGCCTTAACGCAAACAACGGTGAATACGCCTCTGAGCTTGTTTACAAGGATTGTTGAAAGAGCTTCGCCTTCAACGTCCTCTGCAATAACAACAAGCTTGCCGCCTGCGTGCATAATCTGCTCAAGAAGGGGCAGAAGGTCCTGAATGCTTGAAATCTTTTTATCTGTGATAAGAATGAGAGCGTCGTCGATAACAGCTTCCATCTTTTCGGTGTCTGTTACCATATAGGGAGAGATATAGCCTCTGTCAAACTGCATACCTTCAACAACTTCTGCTTCGGTAACAGCGATTTTTGATTCTTCAACTGTGATAACACCGTCTGAAGTAACCTTATCCATAGCGTCTGCAATGAACTTGCCGACTTCTTCGTCAGCAGCTGAAATTGTTGCAATTCTTTCGATATCGGCTGTGCTTGAAACAGGCTTTGAGTTTTCTCTTACCTGTGCAACTGCTGCTTCAACTGCCTTTGCCATACCCTTTTTAACAACCATGGGGTTTGCGCCTGCAGTAACGTTTTTCATGCCCTCTCTGATAAGAGCCTGAGCAAGAAGAGTTGCGGTTGTTGTACCGTCGCCTGCAACGTCGTTTGTTTTTGTTGAAACTTCCTTAACAAGCTGTGCACCCATGTTTTCAAACGGGTCCTCAAGCTCGATTTCCTTGGCGATTGTTACGCCGTCATTTGTGATGAGGGGTGCGCCGTATTTCTTATCAAGAACAACGTTTCTGCCCTTGGGGCCGAGGGTGATTTTGACGGTATTGCTGAGTTTGTCAATACCTGCCTGCAGTGCCTTGCGGGCATCTTCACCGTAAAGAATCTGTTTTGCCATAGCTGTAATGCCTCCT